>DASVIU010000033.1:0-2460 GCA_036386275.1 Bacteroidota bacterium
CAGGCAGCAAAAGCCGGTGCCAATGAAAAAGGATGTGGTCATTCCGGCAAAAGCACTGGTCATTCTTGGCAAGTCAATTGATGAGGGTGAAATAACGATAAGCATCAGTGAAACCCATGTGAAGTTCACATTTGGTCAGTCATTTCTGGTTTCCCGCCTTATTGACGAATCATATCCTAACTATGAGACGGTAATACCCGCGGAAAATGACAAGCATATGACGGTCAAACGGGACGAGATGATTTCATCGATCCGGCGGGTTGCCCTGTATGCAAGCGCGACAACCCATCAAATCAGATTTGACATCACGAAGGCAGCTCTTCAGATCACGGCACAGGATATCGATTTCGGTGGAGAAGCAAAGGAAAAAATTTCGTGTACGTACACGGGTGATACGCTCGAAATCGGATTCAATTCCGTCTATCTGATCGATATTCTCTCCCATCTGGAGAGCGAACAGGTCATGTTCCGATTTAGCACGCCGACGCGTGCTGGCATCGTCTCGCCGGTGGGGGGAGAGAGCGACAGTATTTTGATGCTGGTGATGCCGGTGCGGCTGAGCACATAGCGGAGGTGGTCACATACTGCGACGCCACGGTCCCGCCTTTGGCGGGACCGCTGTATTGGCGGGCACGCCACGGAATATGATTCTCTCCAGAATCAGGCTGTGCAATTTTCGTAATCACACTGCCACCTCTATTGAGTTTGGCAATGGTATTAATGCATTCCTGGGAGCGAACGGACAGGGAAAGACGAATATCCTCGAAGCCGTCTCCTATCTCAGCCTCACCAAAAGCTTCTATGCCTCGGGAGATGCTGAAGTCATCAGGATCGGAGAGGAGGGGTTTGACCTTGAGGGAGTGCTGGTCTCCGATGCGGGCGTACAACACCAGGTCCGGGTTACCTGCACGCGGATGCCTCAGGAGAAAAAGTTTCTGATCAACGGCACACCCCCTGAAAGGTTTGCCGCCGTCATAGGACGATTCCCTGTCGTGGTCCTCTCCCCGGAGAACGGGCCCATAACGTTCGGCGGTCCGGGTGAGCGCAGAAAATTTATGGACCTGACGCTCTCACAGATGAGCAGCGCTTATCTCGAGGACATCCTTGAATACCGGAAGGCACTCAGGCAACGGAACAGAATTCTTTCCGATAACCGCATGCGGGGAGCCTTGCCGCCGGGGGTCATCGAACCCTGGACGGAAGGTCTTGTCGCGTATGGAAGCAGGATTGCACACCGCCGGGCGCTGTTTGCCGCCGAGTTCCGGAGCCACATCCTGAACGCCTACCGGAGCATCATGCCGGAAGCGGAAAATCCGGACATCGCCTACGTTTGCGGGTTTGAGACGGGGGACGGGGAAGACGTGCGGGGGTACGCGGCGGGGCTGTCCGCCGATCTTGCGTCGAGACATTCCGAGGAACGCCGGCGGGGCCTGACGCTTGCAGGACCTCACCGGGACGACCTGCGGCTCACGATCAACGGGATGGACGTGCAGCGGTTCGCATCACAGGGGCAGCACAAGACGCTCCTTGTCGCCATGAAGATCGCCGAATACTCCTATATGCGCGAGAGGCATAACGAGACCCCCATGTTTCTGCTGGACGACGTGTTCAGCGAGCTCGACATGGAGCGTGTGCACCGGATACTTGAGTTCGCACGGGGGCTGGGGCAGGTCATGATTACGACGACGGAGGGGACGGTCTTCGGCCGCTCGGTAACGTGGGGAAATCACAACAGGAGGTTCACCGTTGAGCGCGGCGCGTGCAGGCAGGAGGCGTGACCGGCTTTCCGGCAATCGCGGCAGGCCCGTGTCAATCCAGGATGCAATGCTTATTCTGGTGCGGGAGCTCGGGATTGCGCCGAAGATGGCTCAGTACGATGTTATGGCTGCGTGGCCGGATGTCGTGGGACCTCAGATTGCCCGCGTGACGTCTCCGCAGCGCATGGAAAACGGTGTCCTGTACGTGGAAGTGACAACCGCGCCGTGGCGCGCGGAACTTTCCATGAAACGGCTTGAACTCATTGAAAAACTGAATACGCGCGTCGGGACGCGGGTACTGAACGATATCCGGTTCAGGTAGTCCCGTGGCCGCCGCCATCATGTGCCATCATCACGGGCTGGTATGAGCAAAGCATCTGCCGACAAGGACAAAGCGGTTCCCCGGACTCCGGAGGAGCATATCTATACCGCCGAGGACATCACGGTTCTCAAGGGGCTCGAAGCTGTCCGTCGGAGACCCGCGATGTATATCGGCGACGTGAGCATCCGCGGCCTTCACCACCTTGTGTACGAAGTTGTCGATAACTCGATCGATGAGGCGCTTGCAGGTTTTGCCAAAAACATCGACGTGACGATCAACAAAGACGGGTCCGTCGCCGTGCTGGATGACGGACGCGGGATTCCGACCGATATGCACAAAGGGGAAAAGCGGTCCGCGCTAGAGGTGGTGATGACGATGCTT
>DASVIU010000034.1:0-3865 GCA_036386275.1 Bacteroidota bacterium
CGTCGCATCCGTGACCAACTACCGGCTCACGCGCGAGGCGGTGGAGTCTCTCTTCAGGGCGCTGCGGGGGATGCCTTCTTCGTCGATACGGGAGCTCTCCGCCGCAATGGAGGGGCGGAGCGACGTGATCACCGCGGGGACTTTGATAGTCCGCGAGATCATGGCACACTTCAAATTCGACTCGATGATCGTGAGCGAACGGGGGGTGAGGTACGGGATTGCGATCCGGGAGGCGGAGAGGCTGTCAGGGGAGACCCCCCGGAGTACCTGATCATCCTGCGGGCTTTTTCAGCATTCTCTTGATGACGACATTCAGCTTCTCAGCGACGTATCCCACATCATCCATCGTGTTCCCCTTTCCGAACGAGAACCGGAGCGTCGCCTTCGCAGTCTTCTCATCCCGTCCCATCGCCAGTATGACGTGTGAGGGATCCAGGCTCCCCGACGTGCAGGCGGAGCCGCTCGTGAGGGCAATACCTTCCAGGTCCATATTCATCACGAGCATGTCCCCTTCCAGGGGGAACAGTTCCCCGGGGAACGAGATATTGAGGATATGGGGGAGGCGCGCTGAGGAATCACCGTTTACGATGATGCCAGGGAACAGCTCACGGATGCTTCGTTCCAGGCCGTCGCGCAGGGACCGGAGTCGAGCGGACTCCTCTTCCCTCTCGAGGGACGCCAGACGGAAGGCTTCTGCAAACCCGACGGCCAGGGGGACGTTTTCCGTCCCCGGCCTGCGCCCCCGCTCCTGCCCTCCCCCGTAAAGCATCGGGTCGACAGGCACACCGCGCCTGACAAAGAGCGCACCGATCCCCTTCGGCCCGTACATCTTGTGTGCCGACAGCGTCATCAGATCGAGTCCGAGCTCGCGCACATCCAGGGGGATCTTCCCGGCGCTCTGCACCGCGTCCGTATGGAAGAGCGCTCCCGCCTGATGTGCGATCGCGGCAATCGACTGGATCGCCGAGATCGTCCCGGTCTCGTTGTTCGCGTGCATGATGCTGACAAGCGCCGTCCCCCCTCCCACCTGCCGGCGGAGGGGATCGATGTCTACCGCGCCGCACGGGTCTACGGGAAGGAACGACACATCCTTCCCCTTCTCCGCCAGATACCTGCATGGTTCGAGGACTGCGTGATGCTCTGCCCGGGAGGTGACTATCCCCTGCCGGCCTCCCGCGGCCGCGATGACCCCAAAAATGGCAAGGTTGTCGGCCTCAGTCCCTCCGCTTGTGAAGAAGATCTCGGCAGGTTCCGCCCCCACCGCCTCTGCTATGATCCCCCGCGCTCGCTCGAGCAGTTCCCTGGCATCCCTTCCGTAGGCATGGACGGAAGATGCATTCCCGAATGTGCCGGAGAAGCAGGGACGCATCGCCTCCATGACGCGGGGATCGAGCGGGGTTGTGGCGGTATGGTCGAGGTAAATCCGGCGCATGACAATCAATATACACACCCCGGGAGGGGTTGTCAATTGAGGGGATTGGTTTGTCGCGGATTGCTTCGCTTCGCAATGACAGGGTACAATGGCGAGTCAAAAAACAAGGGCGGCCATTGCTGGCCGCCCTTGGGTGGGTGGTGCGTGAAGCGAAACCTTACTTCAGCATGAGCATCTTCTTCACAGATGTGAACGAACCTGCCTGCAGCCTGTAGAGGTAGAGGCCCGATGCAACGGATAGCCCGTTCGAATCCT
Organism: Bacteroidota bacterium; assembly: GCA_036386275.1. Classification (GTDB taxonomy): domain Bacteria; phylum Bacteroidota; class Ignavibacteria; order UBA10030; family UBA6906; genus Fen-1273. Next base: position 1,688 of record DASVIU010000034.1, read on the forward strand.
TCCCGTTCCAGATCACTTTGTACGTCCCGGCCGGCATGTCGCTGTTTGCCAGCGTCGTGACAAGGCGCCCGAGTATGTCATAGACTTCGAGCTTCACTGTCTCATGTTGCGGGATCGCAAACTCGATGTTCGTCGTCGGGTTGAACGGGTTCGGGTAGTTCTGGCTCAGTGCAAACGTCGACGGCGCAGGCCCTACCGACTTGACGCCCGTGAACGTGATGCCGAGAGCCTTCTGAAGAATTGCGACCGCGTACTTCGGATTGTGGACGCCGATGCACCTGCTCTCCGTGATGAACCAGTAGTTGTATATATCCCCGATCAGCTTCTGGTTCCCCTTCACCTTGAGCGAATCGGCCATCATGGAGACTACTTCGCCGGTCGAGTCCTTCGGGAGCTTGTTCTTCAGTCTGGTAAGAAGGCCCTCGAGTTCCGTCTGGAATCCTTCGATCTTCCCGTTCTGGTCGTAGTCAGCAGAAGCCTTTATGTCGGAGTATTTTGTGATCGTCCCGTGGCACGGCTGGCATGCGAGGAGTCCGCCAACTGTCGGATTCCCCGCGCTGTCGACCATTGCCCACGTGTGGCCCGCCTGTGTCAGGTTCCCCGGGTTTGCGCCGGGGGCCATATGGCATGTCACGCACGCATCCGCCAAGGAGCCGTGTGTCATCAGGCCTGTAATCGTCGTGTCTCCGTATTGATAGGCATTGGACCCGTAGTACATGTCGGCCTGGGGGTTGTGGTGCGGACCGAAACGATCGCTGAAGCCGTAGTACGGGGCTTTGTTCGTCACCTTTGTCTTCACGCTGTTCCGCGAGTTATGGCAGTTCATGCAAAGCTTCCCCTTGCCGCCGATATTTGCCGGCACTTGATAACCGTTTCGCAAAGTATCGAATGTGGTCGTACGGAGTTCCATCGTGTGAGGATCATGGCACGTGGGGCATCCGATTTCCACATTGCCGTCGTTCGTCGGCGAAGGCTGCCCGCCGATCGTCGTTGTGTCGTACGGAGGGTTGGACGATTTGCCCGCCTTTATCCATGTGACGAACGCAGAACCGCTGTGGCACGGATAGCAGCTCGTCTGGGCGGTGTGCGATCCGTTCGGCAATATTGCGTGGACCGACGTGGCCCAGTAGTTCCCGAGTGCGTGGTGGCCGCCCGGGAAGTTGGCGGCATGGCACTGCATGCAGGGGTCACTGTTCCTGCTTATACCGAGCTTCGATCCGGTCGTCGAGTGATAGTTCGCCGGGCCGTGGCAATCCTCGCAGCCGATCGTCGCAGTGGCGACAAGGTTCGGATACGATGTGTTCATCTGGTTCCAGTTCGTCATATCATTTGTCTTGATGTACGAGCCGGTCACCGACGCGTTCTTCGTCCACGTTGTGTCCCACGCGGGCGTGGCCCCGTTCGCCTTGTGTGCGAGGTAGCCAAAATTTCCGTTGTTCGCCGTCTGATCCCAGCCGGTCGTGTGGCACTTTATACAGTTGGCACCGTACGATCCGACGGAATCACCCCGGGTGGGATTGGGTTCCACTTCCAGCATGCCGGAGAGGCCGCGCTGCAGCATTGTCGCGTGATCGCTCGTCCTCCACTGGTTCCAGGCCGCCTGCGCCTTGGGGACGACGGCATGGCAGAGACCGCAGTCCGTAGCAACCGTCGAGCCCTTGTATTTGCTCGCGGTGATTGTCTGTGACATCGTCTTCCCGCCGGCAACGAGCTGGATGATATAGAGCCCCTCGACATCGGGGATCAGCGTATCCTTGATCGTTGCTGTCTGGGCAAAATTCGCCGTCGAACCGTTCGGCCGGAGGGCTATGCTCCAGGAGAACGACGAGACAGTACTGGCTCCCGAGCCTGTGGTGTCTGCAGCGAAATATGCCTTCATGCCGACCGGGACGACGCTGAGTCCCGATGAGACCGGCAATGTCGAAGCTGCAGGTTTCTGGGCGCCCGTGCCGAATTTTGTCGGCCAGATCGCTTCGATCTTGAGGTTGACGACCTGTGCCGAGGCTGTGAAAGCCATAGCCACGAGCAGCAGGAACGCGACCAGGATCAAACAAGCGGTAGCAACGCGTTTCATTGTCTTGTTCCTTTGTTTGGTGAAAGAGAGAACCCCGTAGGAAGGGCGGGGCTAAGCTCTTAAATCTGAGTCTTGTCTCGCAATCGGCATGCCAGAGAACCGGG
>DASVIU010000035.1:0-2277 GCA_036386275.1 Bacteroidota bacterium
GGAGGCACGAGCTCACATCGATGGGGATACGCGTCAACGCGGAGACGCTCAAGCTGCAGCTTGAGATGTCCAACCAGTCGCATTTCCTGAGCCAGCCGTACCACAACGGGATCATCACGAACGATCTCCCCTTGAGCGTCGGCGGCGGGATCGGGCAGTCAAGGACGTACATGCTCCTGCTGAAGAAGGCACACCTCGGAGAAGTGAGCGTCACGGTCTGGCCGAAAATCCTGAAGGAGATGTGCGCCAGCAAGAAAATCTTCGTTCTGGAATAGGGGGAACCCCGCGGCACCTTTCGTCTCTGCCGTCACCCCGCCCCGCTGTGCGATCTCCGCAGCGGGGCGGGTCCGTCTGGGCATCATGCACATCAACTATAGGATTGTGAATGTCGGGGAAAATTCCGAGATTGGCGAAACTTATTTGCCATTTTCCCCCACGTCATAACGTTGAACCGCCATGACCACCGGAATCGATCGCGGACAAGAGTTTCGAAAGGGCCTGCGCCAGGCCTGGCTCGATGAGATGAGGAGCGCGCGGAACTACCGCGCACTCGCCTTGCGTGAGACCAATCCGGACCGGCGCGCGATACTGGAGCGGATGGCGGAAGCGGAGGAGCACCACGCAGAGCGTTGGGCTCAACGTCTTCGCGCTCTCGGAGCGGATCCCGGGACGTACAAAGAGTCTCTCATCGACAAGTTGAAAAGGGCGGTTCTTCTCAGGAGCGACACGTCGTCTGCCGCGGGAATTCTGGAAGCCGGAGAGGCGCAGGCGGACAGGCTCTATGAGACGCTGATGACCTCGGCTCCTTCCGACGCCGACCGGGCGGAGCTGACGGAAACAGCGCGCGAAGAGCGGGCCCATTCGCGGGCTCTCGGAGAGTTTGAGCTGGCCGCCGGCGGAGTCCAGGGGAAATTACAGCGCATACTGGGACGGGAACGATGGCATGTCAGGGGCGGGGGATGGATAGGGCAGGCGATTTACGGTGTCAACGACGGCCTCGGAGCCGCATTCGGCGTCGTCAGCGGTGTTGCCGGGGCCACGCACGCCAACAGCGAGTTCGTCCTCCTGAGCGGGCTTGCGACTGCAATAGCTTCCGCCCTTTCGATGGGGAGCGGCGCGTATCTTGCGACGAAATCCGAGCGGGAAGTATACGAAGCGGAAATCGACAGGGAGGCTCACGAGATTGCGAACAACCCGGAAGAGGAGAAGGAGGAGTTGGAACTGTTCTACCAGCTGAAGGGATTCACCCCCGAGGAGGCGAAAACCATGGTGTCCCGGCTGGCGGAACAGCCGGGACAGCTCCTGAAATCTCTCGCTCACGAGGAGCTTGGACTCTCCGAGCAGACATTCCCCAACCAGTGGGTGGCCGCATCAAGCGCCAGCCTCAGCACTGCGATCGGCGCTGCTATCCCCGTCATCCCGTTCTTCTTCGCATCGGGGATGACTGCACTGACGATATCGTTCATCATCAGTACGCTCGCTCATTTCGCCGTCGGCTCATCGAAAGTGCTTGTCACCGGCAGGTCCTGGCTCAAGAGCGGAACCGAGATGACGCTGATCGGGCTCGGAGAAGCCGCGGCGACGTATCTGCTGGGGATTTTGATCTCCCCCCTGATAGGTTAGCGGATGATACTCCCGGGTCGAACCGGCGGAGCTCTTGAGATAACCGAGCATCGCAAATTGTTACGATAGGGTGAGGATTCCCTCCGCGCTCCGTGTGTGCCCGCCGATATGTGTGAACCCCGTCACGATGTGACGCGTGTCGCTTCTCAGTCCCCCGTGATTCTCTACAATGGTGCATCCTGTTACAAAGATGTCATCACAAAGGGGGGACACATGCCGGCTCGATTCATACTCGCAGTTGTGGTTGCATACTGTTCTATCCTCACTTCTGGTCTCGATGCCCAGGAGAACAAATACGACATCAAGTCGGGAATCATCACGTACGAAACTATGACGCAGGAAGGGCGGGTTCAGGTCGCCGGCCGGATCGTTTTGTATTTTGATCAGTACGGCCGCCAGGAGTGCAAGGAAACGTACATCAACGGGATGCTGAAAGAATCCGTCCTGTGTGACGGGAGGACCGTCTACACACTCTGGCATGACCAGCGGATCGTGTTCAAGAGAGGTCCGGCCAGCGGCGGAACAGAGGTGAGGTTCGACTGGGAAGCTCTGCCGTCGTGCGAGAAGGCGGAAGGACACATCAAGAGGCTTCCTCCAGTGACGATCGCGGGGAAGGTTTGTGACGCGTTCGAGCGTATCACACCGGGAGGAGTC
>DASVIU010000036.1:0-3587 GCA_036386275.1 Bacteroidota bacterium
TCTAATTCAACCCGCAAACCCCGCCGCAGCACGATGCGTCGCCGCAGGGGGGGAGCGATTCCGCCTTTGAACTCCCCTTGACGCTGACGCTCGCCGCGGATATCAGCCGCACGTGATGTGTCGAGCTGCACTCCGGACAGACAACGTCCTCCTTGATTTCACGCACTTTGTGGAACACATCGTACGTCGTGCCGCAATCCTCACATTTGTAGTCGTATATCGGCATCCCTCTGGCCCCCTGAAATTGATCCGCCACTCTCTGTATAATGCTGAAATATGCAAAAAGGGTCAGAGAATTGCCACGGGGGGCGATTTCCCGCCCGGACTGGCCGTCCTGTCACTAAAACAACGCATCATAAGAGCGGGAATATTATATTTGACGCAATTCCCCCATCCAGAGGAGCCTCAATGAAAAACCCCCTGCTTTCCGGAATACTGTTCCCCCTTCTGTTCAGCTTCCCATTCACCGGCGGTGCCCAGCAGAAAAACCAGTCCCCGGCCCTCTCATCGCTCGTGAACACAGAGCGGGAGTTTGCAGCGACAAGCCTGAAGGAGGGGATCCGCGCCTCTTTCTGGAAATATTTTGCGGACGATGGGATCTCCATTTCTCCGAAGCCTCATATCTACAAAGAGTCCGCGTTGAAAACCCCTCCCCCCCCGCACCCTCTCGCCCGGACGCTCTACTGGGAACCGATCGTTGCTGATGTCTCCTCCTCCGGCGACCTCGGGTGCACGATGGGCCCTGCGTCGCTCAAAGACAGCGCGAAGGGGAACTCTCCGGTCTGGTACGGGTTCTACTTTTCAATCTGGAAGAGACAGAAGGATGGAGACTGGAAGGTGGCGGTCGATATCGGAACAGGTTCGACGAATGTCGTCGAGAAGTATTTCGGCCGGCAACTCACACCTGCAATCCACGGGATTTTCAAAACGCGGGGTATAACCGCGGGGGGGAAAGCCGCCTCCCGCGAACTCATTAATCTTGAAAAGACGTTCTCAAAAGACGTAGTCACAGGAGGTGTTCGCAGCGCCTATCAGAAGGTCCTCGATCGGCACGCATACGCCATGAGGGCGGGACTCGTCCCGATCACGGGGAAGGATGCGATACTCGCGTACCTTGTGAAGGGGACGGCGATTCGAACGCTCGAGCCGATGCGCGCGGAAGTGTCGCAAGCGGGGGATCTGGGATACACATACGGAGCATACCGGGAGAACAGAAATTCGAATGATCCTACCGGTTACTACGCGCGTGTCTGGCGGAAGGATGCGAAGAGGGTATGGAAAGTCGTTTTTGAATCTGCCTCCCCTGTGGAGTAACCTGGCTTGCGGGATGAAGCGGAATCACTCGGAACGGGGACTCAGGTTGAATCTCTTTATGAACGCTTCGCGCTTCGCTTTCGCCTCGTCGATCAACTGCCGGATCGCCGGATCGTCGCGCACCGGATCAAGGAACGAATCCGTCTGCATGAGCGGGTAGTTGAAAAATCCCCCCTCGATCGCATTGCGGAGCGAATGTGTGGATCGCGCCACGTCCTTGAACAAGGCTTCCTCTTCGGCAACGTTAAACCACTGCTCCCCGTCAATGGCGGGTATCTTGTCCCTCTCCTTCAACAGAGCCCTTCCTTCGTCGATGTGTCCCAGGATGTGCGCCCGCATGACACGGCTGAAGAGACTGATGACGCTCTTCGATTCGATGGCAATGACCCGATCGCAGTAGCTGAGCGCGAGCGCCGTGTCCCCCATATGTGCGTACACGTACGCTTTCCAGGCGAGACAATACGGGCTTCCGGCATCGAGGTCGAATCCCTTGAGGGCTTTCTCATACTCCCTTCGGTACACGTACGTTATGCCGATCGAGCGGAACCTCGGATTCCCGGGATCGAGTGCGACGGCTTTTTCCATCTCCCGCACGGCGTCGTCCATGAGTCCGACGTAGCGGTAGACATACCCGAGGAAGAAATGACTCTCGGCGCTGTTCGGGTTGACAGCGAGTGCCCGTCGCGCAAGTTCGAATGCCTCCTCTGTTTTTCCTATGTCCGTGTAGAGACTGGAGAGGCCCGCAATGGCGTTCAGAAGTCCGGGATTGAGCGCAAGGGCCTTCTGGTATGCACGTTCCGCCGCACGTACCTGCCGCTGCTCCCCCGGTGCGTAGTTCGCGATTTGCTGAAGCCTGTAGCCAAGCTCGTTGAATGCCGGGGCATATGTAGAATCCAGTTCAACCGACTGCTGGAGCACCGCGACCCCCCGTTGAGCTCCTTCCATGCTTGTGGGATTGGATATCCCCCGGAGAAACAATTCATACGCCTTCGGGTTGCGCGGCACGTCTGCCTGCATGTGCTTGATCTCATCCGGCGAAAACTGGACCCGGAGCCCGTTGACCACCTTCTCCGATACCATGTCCTCGAGCTTGAACGCATTCACATAGGATTCTTCAATCGATTCCCGCCATATGATGCCGTTAGTATGAACGTCAACCAGCTCGACGCTCAGCCGTACGATTTCGGCTTCCTTCAGGTAGTTCCCCGTCAGGACGAAATCTACGTTGAGCGCCTTCGCCGCGCTTGCAGCGTCGACCGTCTGGTTCTGATACTGCCTGATTGCCATCGAAGGGCGAACAAGAAGCGTCTTGACGTACGCCAGTTGTCCGATGATCTGATCGGCAAGTGCGAAACCGAGGAAATCCGTCTGCGGATCGCTTCTGAGATTTGAAAACGGAAGAACCGCCAGCCTCCGGAGCGCCGGCGTCTCCCCTCCGGCCACGTCCTGCGTGTTCGGACTCCGCCAGAACATAAAGTACGCTGCTCCCGCGGCGAGGAGCAACACTCCTCCTCCGGCAAGTATGAAACGGCTCGTTCGTGAAGGCCGCTTTCCCGCAGGGACATTCCCCGTGTTTCCGGCCATGAGGCTCTCTCGCAGCACGGCCAGATCCGAGACTATCTCCTTTACTGCCTGGTAACGTTCTGCCGGGTTCTTCTCGAGAGCTTTTCGGACTATCCGGGCGCATTCCGGAGGGACGGTCCCACCAAGGGGAAGAGGGTCGGTGTTCTGTATATTGTAAATGACAGCCTGTTCGTGCTCATACCCGAACGGGAGCCGCCCGCTCAGCATCTGGTGGAATACGACGCCGAGTGACCAGATGTCTCCGCGCTCGTCGGCCTCTTCTCCGCGGGTCCCTTCGGGGGACATGTACGCCGCCGTGCCGAGCGTCGTACCGCTCATTGTCAGAAGCGAGCACCCGCTCAGTTTCGCCAGCCCGAAATCGACGATCTTGACAGTCCCGTCAGCGGTCAGGAGTATGTTTGCGGGCTTTATATCCCTGTGGAGTATCCCCCGTTCGTGAGCTGCCGCGAGCCCCCGGGCGATCTGCATGGCGATCTCCACCGCATCCTCAATCTTCAATCTTCCATTTTCAATTTTTCTCTGCAGGTTCTCTCCCTCGTACAGATCCATCACGATAAAAATCTGCCCGTCCCCGGTTTCATCGATCTCGTGGACGGTGCAGACATCGTTGTGCTGAAGCGCGGAAGCAGCCTGCGCTTCCTGAATGAACCTCTCTTTGGTGTCGGGATCGCGGGAGAGCTCCGGAGGGA
>DASVIU010000037.1:0-5651 GCA_036386275.1 Bacteroidota bacterium
AGACGCGGACGAGGTCATCCTTGTCCAGGGCGATGACGGCCACAGGCAGAGAGTCCACAAGGGACTTAAGTGCAGCGTGACTGGCGTACATCGCGCGCTCGGCGTTCTTCCTATCTGTTATGTCGCGGGTGATCGAAAGTATGCACCTCTCGCCGTCAAGTGTCAGCGTCCGCGCAGACATCAGGCCGGTGATAATCGATCCGTTCTTGCAGCGAAACGGAGCTTCGAGCCCCACCACTTCTCCGTCGCGTGAAAGCCCATCGACAAGCCTCTGCCTGTCGGCATCGCTCACCCAAATGTTCAAACCGCGCGAGGTGGACGACTTCCCGATCACATCCTCCGGCGTGAATCCTGTAGTCTTGGTGAACCCCTCGTTCACGGCGACATAGACGCCGTCCGCCATCCTGTTGATGTTTACCGCGTCGGGGCTGATGTGAAAAGCTTTCGAGTATTTTTCTTCCGAATCTTTGAGCGCGCGGTGGGCGTTATGGAGCCGGAACGCCATCGTGATCGAGGCGAGCAGGACATCCTCTCCCGAGTTCTTCAGCACGTACCCATAGTTTGTGATCCCCCCGGTACGTGCGACCATCTCCCTTTCGGTGTGCGAGGTGAGGAATATGACGGGGATATCCTGGATTTTGAGGATCGCGCGCGCCACATCAGCGCCGTCCATCCCCTTCCCGAGATCGATATCCATCAATACGAGGTCGAGGGGGGGGGCTTCCTTCTTTACAGCGGCGATTGCCTTCTTAGCGGTGAGCACAGGAACAACGTCATACCCCGCCCCCTTGAGCACAAGGGATTCGCTCATGCTGACGACCGCGTCATCTTCGACAAGAAGTATTCTCTTCATGGCGATCTCCTGGCCAAACTCATCCTCCGACATTCCGGAATGCGCCCCTGGTGTTCGTCACGTGTGTCTGTAACGCGTGTAATTACGGGTGTGAGTCAGTACTTAATATGTATATTTGATGTGTCCGAAACAAGGTGAGGATGGATCCATATTGTGCGACGAACCAAGGGGGGCGTTCCGGAAGGCGGGAGGAGATGATGTGACCGGGTTGAGAAACCTGCTACGGTTTCGCTGCGACGGCGAGCGAACAGATCTCGAAGAATGTCGAGGCAATAAGCACGGTCACCGGCCAGACCGCCGAGGGGACCGGGCAGATCGCGAAAGCCGCCGAAGTCCTCAACCGGCTGACGGAAGACCTCACTTGAACAGCCAGAGGAAGCTGCCGTACCCTTCCTTTTTCATTTCGTCCAAAGAGATGAACTTCAACGCGGCGGAATTCATGCAATATCTGAGGCCTGTGGGCCGGGGTCCGTCACTAAATACATGACCGAGGTGGGAATCTCCGTACCGGCTCCTGACCTCAACCCTCTCGTCCATCAGCGAACGGTCCGTCTTCTTCACGAGAGTGCGCGGGTCGATCGGTTTCGTGAAACTGGGCCAGCCTGTCCCCGAATTGAATTTGTCGGTGGAGCTGAACAGGGGCTCCCCGGAGACAACGTCGACATAAATCCCCGGCCTCTTATTCTGGTCGTACTCGTTGTCGAAAGGCCTTTCGGTCCCTTCCTCCTGCGTCACCTGGAATTGCAGCGGGGTCAGTTTCTTGTTCAATTCCTCCTTTGCCGGCTTCGTGAACCCGATCCACGCGTTCCTCCCCCACGTATTCTCGATGTAGGCATCCCTCCCCGAGCCGGTCCGGTACGCATGGTACTGGCCGGAATTCGTCTTGCAATAGTGCTGGTGATGATCCTCTGCGGGATAGAACGATTCGTAAGGGACGATCTTCGTGACGATGGGTTTCCCGAAAACACCGGACCTCTCCAGGGACTGTTTGGTCCCCTCGGCAATCGCCCTCTGCGTCCCGTTGTGATAGAATATCGCCGAAACGTATTGTGAGCCCCTGTCATAGAACGACCCACCGTCGTCAGTCGGGTCGAACTCCCTCCAGTAGACATCCAGTATCTCAGAATAGGAGATGACCTGAGGGTCGAACGTGACCTGCACGGTTTCCAGGTGACGCGTGAAGCCCGTCGAGACCTGCTCGTATGTCGGGTTCCTGACACTCCCTCCGGAATAGCCGGAGACCACCTTCCTGACTCCGTCGAGATCTTCAAAGGGGGCGTCGATGCACCAGAAGCACCCCCCGGCAAATGTCGCCGTCTCCAGCCCTTCCCCCCCCAGGAGCGCCGGGCCGACAGCACCATCCGGCTGACCTGCCACCCCGGGGAGCGGGGAGGCCTGCGTGCCTGCGGCGGTCCCGTTCCCCCGCATGCATCCCGGAAGAGAAAGCAGACACGAGACGTAGAGGAGAATGGCCGTTCTAATCATGCGATACTCCGGAAGTTCGTTGCAAAGCGATGGCGTAAATATAGAACGTCCCGCGACATGAAAGAGGTTCCACGATTACGATCTGAAAAACAGATTCCGGGTATGCAGCAGCGGGGAATGACCGGCGCGTGTAGAAAATGTTGCCAAAGATCTCTATGTTTGGCAGGCCACGAAAGGAGAAAAGTATGAACAGACTACTGAGGGACCGCGGAACTGGCGCTGACGCAGGCGGCAATGCACAGTCATACCACAGAGCTCAGAATGCGGTGAGGCTCCATGAGCTCGGCGGGACCCCGCCCGGAGGGGACTTTATCGCGTGGCTATGGAAAGGGAGGCCGGAACCGGACTGGGGGTAAACACGTCATTTCTTCCCGAGGTCAAGGGCGTTGACGGGCAAGTCCCAGTGGGCGAGAAGTATCTCGAACCTTCGCTGCTCTTCCTTCTTGAATGTCTCCTGGTCGGGATAGAGCTCCCTGTTGAGGGAATCTGAGTCGAACTCCGAGAATGCGATTTTTGCATTCTTGAAGACAATCGTCACCCTGTAATCCCACCGTCCATCTTCCGTATTGTGGAAACGCGGGGTCACCGCGGTGACCTGCAGTATCCGCCCCATGTCGATCTGTTTTTTCAGCACCGGGTAGTGGTTTTTCTTAAAAAGCCTGATGAACTCGTCGGCAAACCCCCATTTCACCTTGTAATAGTACTCGATAGTGGAAGGCCTGTCGTCTGATTTGGCCTGATCGCCCTGGGCTTTTGCGTTCATCGTGAACCCTCCGAGAATCGATGTGCAGATAAGAAGCAGGAAGAGAGAGCGGAAAACATTCGGCCGGGGTGGCATAGGAATCTCCTATAGTTAGGTCGGGGAAAATCAAATATAAAAGCGTTCTTCGGGCCAGAGGAGCTGGAACGTGGTGTTCATCTCCCTGCAAAGGAACAACAGGCGGCCGTTTTCATATGGCATTGAGTATTTGCTCTCCGTGGTTCCGGCAAGCTCCACGTGCTTGTACCGTCGGTTCAGGTCGTTCATGTTGTCCTGAACCGACCGGTCGTGCCCGACTATGATGGCGATATTCCCCGTCCGTTCGCCAGGTCCCCACATCCAGTAGCTGTTATGGGCACACAGAGCATGTGGAAGACCGTATTTTTTCCCGAAGAAATCAATCGCTCCGGCTTCGCCGTAATTCCGGACGAATATCACGCACTGGTTCTGCTCCGCGGGGGTGAGCGAGTTGTAGATTTTCGCCACCGCGGCAGTAAGCTCCTCCCACCCGAATTGATCGGCGTAGAATTGCGGGAGCTCTCCCACAGAGCTTCGTTCTTCCGCCTTCGGCATCAGGCCGAGGAGCTTTTCATATTCGATGAACTTCTCAACGGGAAGAATCGGAAGAGTGAACGGCAAACCGACCAGCATCCAGACGACCAGGAGGGCCGGGTACGCGACCTTGAGCCACTGCCAGGCCCGATCCCTGGCCCGATCCGTGGAATGTCCCGCGATACACTTCTCCAGAAAAACAGCCCCTCCCGCCAGGAGTACGGGATAGGCGGCGGAAAGATAGTAGACTTTCCCGTTCCCCGTGATCATGATGATGAAGACAATGACGTACATCCACGCAAGAGGACGGAAGCGGCTCCCTTCCCCGTCAAGGAAGAAGTAACCGAGCCCGACGACCCAGAGCGGCCCGTTGATATAGTTCATCCCGTTGAACTGACCCCCGACAAACTGCCACAACCCTATCTTCGCGTTCTTGAACTGGCTGGCGTTGTGCATGAACTCAAGAGTGGGAAACCCCTTCGAGATCTCCCAGATGATGTGCGGAAGGAAGACGAGGAGCGCGATCAACGCGCCCGCCCAGAATTTTCCTGTCACGAGATGCTTCCGGTGGGGCGTGAGGAGGAGTCCGCCGGCCAACCCGGCGCACATGAACCCCACCGAATACTTGTTGAGGAGGCCGAGGCCGACCACGAGCCCGAAGGGGAGCCAGAGTTTCGGAGAACCTCCCGCAAGAATCTCGACGCCGATGTAGAGTGCGGCCGTCCAGAGCAGTATATCGAGCGGATTCATGGAGTACGTTCTTCCGCTCCCGAGCAGCGTGTGCGCGGCAACGACCGAAAGAGCAGACAGCCAGAGAGAAAAGCCGCCGCCACCGAGCCGCCGGGCGATCAAAGCCGTGAGAAACGAGGTCACGCTGACCGCCAGCGCCGCGAGCAGGCGGATCGCATGGAGCGAATCACCGAAGAGGTATCGCCAGAGGGCCAGGAGGGCTATGGAAAGCGGGGGCTGATCAACGTACCCGAATGCGAGATGGTCCGAGCAAGCGATATAATAGAGCTCGTCCCTGAAGTAGCCGTAACTGTTGTGGAACGCCGCCATGAGGAGCAGCGACGCGCCGGCTATGAGGAGAGGGACCTTCATCCCACGTGTGGACATCACGGGGACAACCGGGAGGGTCATGCGGATTTCCTGTGCAATGAGACCTGACCCGGTTAATGTAGCTACGCTTCCCGGGATTTACAAGCCGGAGGAACCTCTGACCAGTCGGACGCGTCAAACGTGTTCTCGCCGGTCTTGAGGAGCAGCCCGAATTTCTTCACGGTCCCCGGGGAAAGGACGTAATTGATTTCCGGCGCTTCCCAGGCGTAGATGACTCTGGAAACCATCGCTCCCGCGGCCGTTGAGGGATCCCACATGAACCGTTCGGACCTGACAAGGACGGATGCAATGACCTCGAGATGGTGCGCCTGAAGGTCATCGCGGATGACCGCATCACAGAGCGCCTCAAGGTGCTTTCCTGTCACGACGAAGTCCGCCGACAGGTCGTCCGTCAGCACATCGTCCGCCTCGTCCCGGACGTCATGAACTGTCTCCTCCGCCTCTTCGGCCAGAACAGAAGCACCGACCCGACCCTCGAAGAATCCTTTCAGTGTCTCTGCTTTCATATCGTGCCCCCGCGTTGCGATGGATGGGCGTTTGAACCCGGGTGATGCGGACACCACGAAACCGAGGGAGCGTGGGAGAGTACAATGAAAAACTCCTGCAGAAACTACGTGCTAATCGACCCGGAACGTGGCGCGAAGATGCGGGAGAGAGGAAGGAGGGATCCAGAGGCAGATTCAGCTTCTTCTGCACCCACTCCGAGGCCGGACGGAGTGACGCAGTGTCGGCATAGGAAAGAACCTGACCACTCGACAAGGCAACCTACTCCAAAATCAGGCGAAAGTCAAGCTTTAAAGGAGCCCGGTACCCCGGCCTAGTACCTCGGCATATCCGGGTCAATCGATTCCGCCCACGCGTCAATCCCCCCGAGGAGGTTCT
>DASVIU010000038.1:0-7632 GCA_036386275.1 Bacteroidota bacterium
TTGTATTCCTTGAGTGGTTTTCCGACGGGCTGCCATGAGGTAGACCAGAAGTCCTTGCTATCCCTGTCATGGATGTACACATATCGCCCGGGTTGATCCATCGGAATGACGTTGAAGCGGAGCCGTGTGAAGCGGCCCTGCGCGGCGGATTTGTAAAAGCTGTATCCCCCGGCGTTATTGGTCGTGATGGCGCCGTATTCTGTTGAACCAAGATAGTTGCTCCAGGACCTCGGCGTATCGGGCCTCGTGATCACATACTCCTTGTTCAGGTCATCAAAATATCCAAACTGCATGTTCTGCTCTCCGGGAGATGTCTTAATTGATAATCGCTCTATCGAATGTCGCGCAAATTGCCGGGAGAATCAATTGGCGGAAACGGATTTCCCCTTGACGCCGCATACAGGTGCCGCATACCCAGATGATTGATCCCATTCCGTCATCCCGTTGCATTTCGCCCGTTCCTGCGCTACCTTTCGGTGGCAACAATTCCCCGTTCGTTGATACAGGCCCCTGGTCCCGCTCTTGCCGAAGACGTTCGCGCTTGACCAGAATTATCCTGACCCCTTCAATCATGGAGGACTCTGTGAATTTCGGATTGTCGCTCTCTTTTTTGCTGTGTGCCGCGTTACTCCTGGGATCCCCATTGCCGCAGCCGGGAGAAGATAGCCGCATGAACCGTTCCGCACCGACCGGGGAACTGCCTCAGGGGGCGGGTATCTTTGACGTCAGATCGTTCGGGGCCGCGGGCGATGGCAAAACGCTCGATGTCGCCGCCATCAACAGGGCGATTGAAGCTGCCAGTAATGCAGGAGGCGGCACCGTGCGATTTCCGGCCGGGAGATACCTCTCGAGTTCCATCCACCTCAGGAGCAACGTCGGGCTCTATCTCGAACATGGCGCTGTCATCGAGGCTGTTCACTGGACTCAGGCGGGGTATGACCCTCCGGAATCCAACGCATGGGCGAAATACCAGGACTTCGGTCACAGCCATTGGCATAACAGCCTCATCTGGGGTGAAGACGTCGACAATGTCTCCATCGCCGGGCCCGGACTGATCTATGGCAAAGGACTGAGCCGGGGTCTTGAAAGCGGAACATACAGGGACCCCCCGGGGGGTGCGGGAAACAAAGCCATCAGCCTCAAGAACTGTCACAACATCACAGTGCGGGACATCTCCATCCTGCACGGCGGCCACTTTGCAATTCTGGCGACGGGCGCTGACAACCTCACTATCGATAACCTCCGGATCGACACCAACAGGGATGGCATCGATATCGACTGCTGTAACAATATCCGGATTTCCAATTGCAGCGTGAACTCCCCCTGGGATGATGGGATATGCCTGAAGAGCAGTTACGGACTTGGTAGTGTGCGGGCAACGGAAAACGTGACGATAGTGAATTGCTACGTCACAGGCGGATACATCGAAGGGACGCTTCTTGACGGCACGTTCCAGCGGGCGCCGCCAGGCTATGCGGGATACACCGGCCGGATAAAGTTCGGTACCGAGTCGAATGGCGGCTTCAAGAATGTCGCGATCAGCAACTGCATTTTTGAGTACTGCGGCGGGCTCGCCATCGAAACAGTCGATGGCGGTGTGATCGAAGACATCACAGTGAACAATATCGCCATGCGGGATATCGTAAATTCGCCGATATTCATCCGGCTCGGCAATCGGGCACGCGGCCCGGACAACCCCCTCCCGGGCTCTATACGCCGGATCAACATAAGCAACATCGTCGTCTCCGGTGCTCACCGGCAGTTCGGCTCAATCCTCAGTGGCATTCCTGGCCGGTCCATCGAACAGGTGCGGATCAGCAACATGCAGATTCTGCAGGAGGGAGGGGGGACAACACAGGACGCCGCCCTTCGTCCCCCGGAGAAAGAGGCGGACTATCCCGAGCCGGACATGTTTGGCACCATGCCCTCCTATGGATTCTTCATCCGTCACGTCAAGCGGATCGATCTCAGGGATATAGAGATTCGAACAGAGAAAGAGGATTTCCGTCCGGCATTTGTCCTTGTGGATGTGCAGGGAGCTGATGTCGATCACGTCAGGTGGGGTCACCTTGCGGCTATCCCCTCTATTCTCTTGCTGGATGTCTCTGATGTCTCCATCCGTCTGAGCGCTCCGGTCCCGGATATCCATGTTGAACATACGGAAGAGACGCAGTATTGACAATAGACTCAGAACAGGGTACACTATGAAAATGAATATTCTCGCCGCAATGTGGTTTGGCCGGTCAATGCGACTCGTCTTGATCTTCCAGAGCGTGTTCGTCCTTGCGTTCCCCGGACTTCTCGCGCAGGCTTCGGACCATCCCACACTACCTCTGGGTTCCCCTGCGCCCGATTTCAGCCTCCCCGGCGTCGACGGGCGAACCTACTCGCTCAGGGACTTTGCAGACGCGAAGGTCTTTGCTGTGATCTTCACCTGCAATCACTGTCCCACAGCACAGGCCTACGAGGGACGCATCAGAAAGCTGGTTGCCGAATACCGCGAGCGGGGAGTCGCGTTCGTCGCCATCAATCCGAACCATTCCGAAGCGGTCAGGCTCGACGAGCTCGGGTATACCGACCTCGATGATACGTTTGAGTCGATGAAAATCCGTGCTGCGGACCGTGAGTTCAATCTTCCCTATCTCGATGATGGCCCTGCAGAAGCGGTGGCCCGGCAGTACGGGCCCGTTGCCACGCCGCACGTTTTCGTCTTCGATGCCGTGCGCCGCCTCCGCTTCCAGGGGCGCATAGATGATTCCGAGCGTGAGGAACTTGTGAAGAACACCGACACCCGCAATGCCCTTGAGGCACTCCTCCTCGGGAGGGAGCCTCCGGTGACCGGGACCAAAGTCTTCGGTTGCTCGATCAAGTGGGCCGAGAAAGCCGAATCCAACCGTCAGTGGGAGGAGAAGGTCCGGCAGGAGCCTGTAACAATTGAAGCCGCTGACGCCGCTGCGCTGCGGGAACTGCGGACCGGCAAGTCAGGCAAGATCCGGGTGGTGAACGTCTGGGCGACCTGGTGCGGACCGTGTGCTGCAGAATTCGACGACCTGATCGGGACAAACCTGCGATTCCGGCATCGCGACTTTGAACTGGTCACCGTTGCGGCCCAGTTCCCCGACGAGAAGGACAAAGTCCTGAGATTCCTGCAAAAACACCACGCTTCGACCCGCAATCTGATCTTTGGCGGGACCGACAAATACAGGCTCATGGAGGCGCTCGATCCCGAATGGAACGGCTCTCTCCCTCACACGCTGGTGCTTGGTGCCGACGGCGAGGTGCTCTACCGCCAGACCGGGGACCTGGACTTCCTCAAACTCCGCCGGGTGCTCGTCCCCGCACTCAACAAGCTTGCCCCCTGGGGCGGGCTGAGCCCCATTAAGTGATCGCCTCTCCGACCGGAACAATAATGACTGCAGGTCACATTATGTGGAAAAGTTTCCTCCGTTTCGGGTGTGTTGTCGCCTGTGTGTTCCTCCCGGCGGTTGTTCCGGGCTACGGCGGCACCGTCGTGTTCGTTGAGAAGGACTTTCCATCGGCGGAGAATAGCGCAATCACCCGTCTGGCGCTCGAGCGCGCATTTGCCTCATTGAACCCCCGGTTTATCGGACTTGCCGAACTCCAGAAGGGGAATGCCCTGGGCGAGGGGGATCTGCTCGTTCTCCCCTACGGGTCTGCTTTTCCCGCCGACGCGTGGGAAACAATCTCCCGCCATCTCGACCACGGCAATCTTCTCATACTGGGGGGCCGTCCCTTCTTCGTGCCGGTGCACCGCGACAGCGGTGGCTGGCGCCTTGATCGTCCGTCGAATGCGTATGCCCGGAGGGCGGGCATTGAGCATTCGTATGCAGCGCCCCAGCATGGGCCGTGGACTCTCCAGTGGGATGAAGATGCCCCGTTTTTTCAGGAGGGCGTGCTCGACCCGCGCCGGGTCTTTGTGAACTCAGGTCATGGAGGGAGGTATCGCGGGCTCGGTTTTCTCGTTGATGGCCGGGGTGATCGCCTTGCCGCCCCGGTGGTGGCCGAAGATCTTGTTGGACGCGGACTGACTCCGCGGCGGCGTGTCTACCTCAGCTTCGATGCAGGACCGGCGTACTGGGAATCCACAGACGGGATCGGACTGATGCGGCGCGCTGCCGTCTATGCTTCACGGGGCGGAATCCGGATCTGGCTTGATCTTGAGCATCTCACGCTGGATCCGGGCGAATCCGTTTCCGGCGCCGTGGATGTTCTGCGGGGAGGAGGACCTGCGACGCTCAGTCTGGAGCTGCTGTCCGGTTCAAAGGTCCTCGCGTCACGATCGCTGGACTGCGGCAGTTCGCTGCACGGAGAGATCGGTCTCGCGTTCCCTTTGAACGATGCTGGTCTCTTCAGGGTGCGCGCGACGGTCTCTCGGGGAGATACGCTTCTGGAAAGGTACACGTCGGGAGTTTCGGTTCGCGATCCCTCTCTTCTCCGGTCAGGTGCGCACCTGGAGGCCGGACGCGACTACTTCCGGCTGGATGGCAAGCCATATCTGATGGTGGGGACAAATTACTTTTCAACCGATCCTTATACCTCGGGGTTCTTCGTCGGCGGGAGCATCGGGGGGAACGCATGGGTCTGGGACCGCGATTTCGCCGGGATGGAGCGACAGGGCTTCACCGCAGTGCGCACGGGTATCTGGGCCGGCCGCGCTCGGTACCTGGATGTTGTCAGCGGCGCTGCGGATGATCGTTTGCTCCGGGCGGTGGAGGCGTATCTCTGTGCTGCTGCACGTCATCATATGCAGGTCATCTTTACATTTTTTGCATTTAGTCCCCAGGTTGAACTGCGTGAAGGTGGAGGGGAGGAAGGTGATCGTCCCGGACCCAATCCTTACCTGGATCCGGTGGCACGTGAAGCCGAGTGTGCCTACGTGCGCGCGATCGCATCCCGGTTCCGGGATGTGCCGTTCCTGAGCTACGACCTCATCAATGAACCGAGTGTCACCAACCCCAGGCGTCCCTGGAAGGGGAATTCGCCGAACGGTGATCCGAAGGAACTGGGTGCCTGGCAGCACTGGCTCGAGAAGAGGTACGGCACGACGGATCGTCTTGCTCTTGCCTGGCATACAACTCCCGCTGAGCTTGGCGCTTTTGACAGGGTGCCCCTCCCCGCGTACGCCGATCTGGAGCCCGCGCGTTCCGGCAACCCGAGGATTGTGCGGGCAGTTGACTACAATCTCTTTGCGCAGGATGCATTCTGCCAGTGGGTGGACGCAATGATCCAATCCATCCGCTCCGTGGGTTCGCATCAGTCTGTTACCGTGGGCCAGGACGAAGGGGGGGTTGCCGATCGGGTGTTGAATCAGTTCTGGGCGGAATCTGGTGTCAGCTTCACGGTGAACCATACCTGGTGGCGCGACGACGCGCTCCTGTGGAATTCCGTGGCGGCCAAGACTCCGGACAAACCCAACCTCATCGGTGAAACAGGCCCGCAACCCGTCTGGGGGATGGACGGGTCCTGGCGGTGGGACGACGTCCAGGGGATGGGGCTGGAGGAACGGAAACTTGTCCTGGGCTTCGCCAATGCGAACACGGGAGTCCTCCACTGGGATTGGTCGCGGGATGATATTTTCAGCCTCCTGCGGCGTGACGGCTCGTACAAGCAATGGATGAGTGCGGTGGAGGGGGTCGCTGCATTCGCCCGCGATGCGCAGGCGCACGCAACGGAGGCGACTCCGCCCGAAATCGCGCTTGTATTGCCCCAGTCGCTGCAGCTGTCTCCCTTCGGAAGCTGGGGGCTCACTGTTCAGCAGAATGCCGTCCGTGCACTCTACAACTATGCAAGGGCTGCAGCCGTCGCGACAGGCGAGTATCAGCTTTCACGGATGCCCGGGGCGAAACTCATCATCGTCCCCGCACCGTGGGTGATGCGTCAGGAGTCCTGGGATCAGCTTATGGCGAGAGTACGGGCCGGGGCGACGCTCCTTGTTTCGGGGAGGATCGACGCCGACGAGCACTGGACGCCGGTTCCGGAGCGGACGCGCGAGTGGAACGTGGAGTACAGCCAGGGGGCCATGACCACCCGGGAGGTGGATGTGAATTGGCCCGGGGGGAAATCCCGACTCAGCTACAGCGGGGACAGGACGACGTATGCTGAACGCGGGTTCCTCGGCGGAGGGGGGACGTTTGTCGAGGTCCCGCTCGGCGCCGGCCGTATCCTGTACTTCGCACCCCCCCTGGAGCTGGCGGACCAGCTTGATGAAATCGGGCGGGTCTACCGGTATGCGATGAAACGCGCGGGGGTCACGGTTCCATATGAAACCGGGTGCGACGATCCGGGGATACTTATCTGCCCCACCAGGTTGCCGGATGCGACGCTCTATGTGCTGACTTCCGAAAGCGCCGGGAACGCACCGGTGGCATTTCGGGACAACCTGAGCGGCGCCGAATTCCGGGTCAGCATTCCCCCTGGGAGGGGTGCGCTCCTTCTCGTGGGCCGCGACGGAAAAATCGTTGCGTCATACAACGTTGAATAAGCTCAACAGGAGAACAACGATGTGAAAGCTGCAGCCCTGGCAATGCTGACGATCTGTGCGTGGTTCATGGTCGAACCGCCTGTTGCTGCTGCCGGCCGGAGAGGACCTGACGGAAAAAAAACGAGGATTGTCATCGACTCTGATGCGAACAATGAGCTGGACGACCAGCATGCAATCGCGTATGTTTTGTTGAGTCCCGACAGGTTCGACATTGAGGGGATTACGGTCAACAAGACATTCGGGGGGGGCGGCATCAGGCAGCATGCCGAAGAGGCGGAACGAATCGTGAAGCTCTGCGGGCTCTCCCGGCAAGTCCGTGTCTACGAAGGTGCGACGGGGAGCTTCGAAGAAATCCGTGCCACGGTGCATCAGCCGGTCTTTGACGGTTCTTCCGCAGTGGACTTTATTATCGCACGGGCGAAAGCGGAAAAGAGGGGGACACTGGTAATCCTCGCGATCGGTAAGCTCACCAATATAGGGCTGGCCCTCTGCAAAGATCCGTCAATTGGAAAATCCATCCGCATCGTGTGGCTCGGGACCAATTACCCGGACCCCGGAGAGTACAACTTCGAAAACGATACGTCGGTTGTGAATTATATACTCAGCTTGAGCGTGCGGTTCGAGGTGGCCACGGTCCGTTACGGAAAGTCAACCGGCACAGCCGCGGTTCAGGCCTCCGTGGACGATATCCGGTTGAAGATGCGGGGGAAGGGCCCCCGTATGGCGTACAAGGTTGCCGGGAGGCACGGCGGAGAATTTGACTGTTTCGGGGACTATTCTGTCGACCTGTTCGAGCACGTAAAGGAAAAGAACCGTTCTCTCTATGATATGGCCGCGGCGGCGATTGTCAAGAATCCAGGATGGGCGGACTCCGTCGTGATCCGCGCCCCCCGTTTCAAGAACGGCATCTGGATTGATCAGCCCCGGAATCCTCGCACAGTCGTCATATGGGAGAATTTTGACAGGGAAAAGATCATGAACGATTTCTACCGTACGATGGATCAGCGGTGAGTTGCCGGGCGGCCCTGAGACGGTGTCACGAGGGCTGCGGGGATGAACCGCATGCTCCGCATCCATTCCGCCAGACGCAAAGGCCACCCGCTCACCGGCAGAGCGGATGGACGTAACCC
>DASVIU010000039.1:0-2289 GCA_036386275.1 Bacteroidota bacterium
ATCTCGAATACTCGGAAACGCATTACCACGGCGAAGAAGGCGGTGTCGAGGTGTTGCCCACGGCGAGGATCACCATCGACGAGGGGGGGACCTACCGAAGCTTATTCAAACTCGTCCAGGGAGCGGCCGGCGAGTTGCGGATCGACTACGAGGCCGACATCGGGAAGGACGCCACTTGCGAACTGGACGCCCGGGTCTACGGTAAAAGGAACGATGTGATCCGCGTGAAGGAGTCCCTGTTCCTGAACGGAGAAAAATCGAGAGGACTTGCGAAGAGCCGGATCGTGGCCTCCGACCATTGCGTGAGCGAGGTCGTCGGGGAAGCGGTCGGGAACGCGCCGGGCGCCAGGGGCCACGTCGACTGCGTGGAGATCGTGAAGGGGAAGGATGCGCGCGTCAGCGCCGTCCCGAGGCTCCTCGTGACCGACGACCGCGCCAAACTGACGCACGAGGCGGCCATCGGGAGCGTCGACAAGAAGCAGGTCGAGACGCTGATGGCCCGGGGACTCACGGAAGAGGAATCGGTGGATGTCGTCGTCCGGGGGATCCTCCGGTGATTCCCTCGGCGGAGAAGCTGGCGATGGTGAAGCGGCACGCCGCCTCGCCCCCGATCGAGGAACTACTCGAGCGCCATTTCAGCTATATGGATCTTGTCCTCAATCAGGGTATCCTCCAAACGTACGCTGCTATAAACTGCATGCAAATCCGGACGCGCATCCAACCGTTCCGATCGACCTGGGGGGCGCTGCGATGAATCGTCATCTGTGGAAAAGGATCGGCTTCCCGGTTTCCATCTTCCTCCTCTTGATCGCCGCGGGATCTGCCCGGTCCGATGACGGAAAGGTCTACCTCGGGCTCAACGTGGAGGCCGGGCACGTCACCAGCACTTCGGACGACGCCATCCGACAGGGAATCCAGATCGCGATCGATGAGATCAACCGTTCCGGGGGCGTCCTGGGCGGGAGGAAGCTCGAACTGATCGTCCGCGACAACCGTGCGGTCCCGGCGCGGGCCACCGCCTACTACAACGAACTGGCGGGGACGAAAGACCTCGTCGCCGTCTTCTGCGGCAAGTTCAGCTCCGCCGTCATCGAGTCGCTGCCGGTGATCCACGAACAGAAGCTGGTGCTCCTCGACACGTGGGCCGCCAACGACAAGATCGTCGAGAACGGATACACCCCCAATTACGCCTTCCGCCTGTCGCTGAAGGACAGCTGGGCGGTGCCCGCGATGATGGGCTACGCGAGAAAGCGCGGTTTCTCGAAGGTGGGGGTTCTCCTGGTCAACACCAGCTGGGGGCGGAACAACCACGAGGTACTGAAACGGTATCTCGCCGCGAACCCCGGGATCGTCGTTGCCGACACGCAGTGGTTCAACTACGGCACCGACTCGGTGACGACGCAGTACCGCTCCCTCCTGAAGGCGGGAGCGAACGCGGTCATCTTCATCGGCATCGAGCCGGAAGGGGCGATCCTGGTCAAGGAGGTGGCTGCCCTCCCCCCTGGCGAGCGGCTTCCCATCGTCAGCCACTGGAGCGTGGCCGGGGGCGACTTCCCGGCGATGACCGGCGAGGCGCTGGAAAAGGTAGACCTCGCCTTCGTACAGACCTTCGACCTCCACCACGACCATAGCAAGAGGACGCAGCAACTGCTCGCCGTCGCGAGCCGTCTCTTCAACATGAAATCCTTCACCGAAGTGAAGTCGCCCTGCGGCCTCGCCCACGCCTACGACCTCACCCGGATCCTGGCGATGGCGGTCGAGAAGGCGGGGAGCACCGACCGGAGGAAGGTGCGCGACGCGCTGGAGCGGCTGGGCCGGTACCAGGGGTTGGTCCGCGCCTACGACCCGCCCTTCACCCCCACCCGCCACGAGGCGCTATCCCAGGAGAACGTATTCATGGCCCGATACGATAAGAAAGGGTTGATCCGCGCAATTCGATGACGGGACTCTCCGACGGAAAGGAGAGGGGCGGGATCCAGGGGACGGTTTTCCCGGGATTCCTCTCCCGGGGGGACATCCACCGGAGGATCGCGGTGTCGATGACGCTGTACGCCGTCTGCGTCATCCTCCTGATCGGCGCCGTCTCCTACGTCTGCGTCGACCTGCTGATCCGGAAAAACCTGCGACTCACCATAGAGTCGACCGCGCGGCAGCAGGCCGTGAAGCTGAGCGCCTCCCTGGATTCCGTACAGGAGAGCCTCTCCCACCTCTCGGGCAACAGCCTGCTGATCAACTCGATCATCGACACGAGCGGAAGCCGGTCCTACATCGACTCGTTCGTGAAGAGCT
>DASVIU010000040.1:0-4343 GCA_036386275.1 Bacteroidota bacterium
GATGCGCCAGGCATGGATCGCGTATTTCTTCATGATCCCCGATTACAGAATCGAGGTTGCAGGGATTTTCTCGCTGGGGACAAGCGTGGTTGTCACCGGGAAGGCCTCGGGCACCGTGGCAGTCCGGGGAGAGCTCCCGTCCGCCAATACGTGGGAGATACCGATGGCCGCACAGGCGGAAGTGCGCGACGGGCGCGTCGCACGGTGGCAGGTGTTCGCGGATAACGAGCCCGTCCGCCAGATTTTGAACCGCCAGTGAGGGTTCATCGATAATTCAGCCCCCCCGGGCGCAGTGAACGAATTCTCCTCAATCCCCGAAACACAGGCATAATCGTGAAACGGAAATACCTCTACGTGATTGCCGGCGCACTTGTACTTGTCGCGCTCTTCGTCTGGCGCATCGCGTCGGGCGACCCGGCCGCGGACACGCGCAGACAGAACGTTCCCGTCGTGAAGACCGAAAACGCGCTTCGCCAGACCGTCATGTACAATCTCCTGTATACCGCCGATGTCGCAGCGGTACAACAAGCCAGCATCTACCCGAAAGTGAGCGGCACTCTCGACCATGTGTACGTCGACATGGGAAGCGCCGTCAGGCACGGCCAGATGCTCGCACTCATCGACACAACAGAGCTCTCGCAGACGCGGGGGCAGGCTGCCGCGACGGCGCAGAACGCCCGGCTGACATACCGGCGATCCAAGGATCTCTACGACCAGAAACTGGTGGCGGCGCAGGATCTCGAAAATGCGGAGGCGACGATGAAAGTGGCGGTTGCCGCCCTCGACATTGCGACGACACGTCTGGACTATGCCAGGATCACCGCCCCGTTCAGCGGCACGATCACGAAGAAGTTCCTCGACCCCGGAGCGGTTGTCAGCGCGCTGACATCCACCCTCTTCACGCTGATGGACCTCGACCGGATGAAGATCATCATCAATATCCTCGAACAGGACATCCCGCGTGTCACGATGGGGCTCGCAGCCTCGGTCTCCGTGGACGCGTTCCCGGGGAAGACGTTCACGGGGAACGTTTCGAAATTCGCGCAGGCCGTCGACCTTGCAACCCGGACGATGGCCGTCGAGGTCGACATCCCGAACCCCGGGCATCTCCTCGCCCCGGGGATGTTTGCCGCCGTTTCGCTCAATGTGGGGGAGAAAAAGGACGCCCTCACACTGCCAACCCAGGCGATCCTGAAAGACGACCAGGGCCTCTACGTGTACATCGCCCGGCAGGATACCGCGCGCCGCACGCGCATCACGCCCGGGAGCGAACAGAACTCCCGCACCGAAATACTCTCCGGCCTTGAAGGGACGGAGGACGTCATCACCACCGGCCAGCAGTTCGTCAGGAACAACGGTCCGGTGGCAGTCCAAAAATAACTTCGCCCATACGATATGTGGCTTACACGGCTGGCACTGCGGTACCCGATTTCCACGTTCCTGTTCGCGATGACGATCCTCGTCTTCGGGCTCGTGTCATTCACGCAGCTCCCGGTGGACCTCCTTCCGAATATCACCGTCCCTGTCGTCTCCGTCATCACATTTTACACCGGGGCGGGCCCGCTCGACATGGAGCAGTCGGTCACCCGCATCATTGAACGGGGGGTTTCCTCGACAAACAATGTCGATTACGTCGTGTCGTCCACCCGCGAAGGGATCTCTTCCATCCGCATCTACTTCACATGGGACGCGAATGTCGACGTGGGACTTGTCGATGTCGTGCAGCACGTCAACAGGATCCTGACCCAGCTCCCCACGGGGATATCGACCCCCGTTGCGCTCCGGTTCGACATCACGAGCCAACCGGTCTGCAACATCGCGGTCGCCGCCGACATGGACGAGCGGGATCTGTACGATCTCGCCTACAACACCATCGAGCCGCAGATCGAACACCTCTCGGGGGTGGCTCAGGCGCAGGTGCTCGGCGGGCGGATCCGTGAAATTCACGTCACGATCGACCAGGACCGTCTCAAGGCGCTCGACCTCCCCGTTTCGAGTGTTTTTACCTCTGTGGCAAGCGCGAACCTGATACTGCCGTCCGGAGATCTCAATACGGGTAAATTCGATTACACGCTCAAGACAGAGAGCCAGTTTAACGTCGTGAAGCCGATGGGGGACATTGTCCTTAAAGTCGTCAACGGGATCCCGATCCGCATCAGGGATATCGGATCGGTGGACGACAGCTACCAGGAGCAAACCGAGCTCGTCCGGATCGACGGCAAGCCCGGGGTGACGATGCGCGTGCAGAAGCTCGCCAACGCGAATACCATCGATGTCGTCGACAACGTCATCAAGGCGATTCCGAAGCTGACCGGTGTCCCGCCGAACGTCAAGATGACACTCTCCTTCGACCAGTCACTGTACATCAGGCAGACGATTTCAGGGCTGCAGCGCGAGGCGGGCCTGGGCGCACTCCTGGCGATGATCATCATCATGCTTTTCCTGCGGAACATCCGCGGGACGCTGATCATACTTGTCGCGATCCCCCTGTCGATCCTCATTACGTTCATCTGGTTCAGGTTCGGCGGCGACTCGCTGAACATCATGACGTTCGGGGGACTTGCGCTTGCCGTCGGGAGGCTCGTGGACGATTCGATCGTGGAGCTGGAGGCGATCTCGCGCCACTACAATGACCGGAAACCCAACCAGACAAAGATACAGGCGACGCTCGAGGCCGCCCAGGAGGTGGCCTCCCCCATATTCGTCTCCACGCTGACGACGGTCATCGTCTTCCTGCCGATCGTGTTCCTCACCGGAATCGCGAAGCTCCTCTTCATCCCGCTGACGATCACGATCGGGGTCGCACTCTTCGGCTCGTTCTTCGTATCACGGACAGTGACGCCGCTGATGTGCCTCAGATTCCTCCCCCCCGAAAAGCACCTGGACAGGGAATCCACGGCGCTCCCGGACAGGATACGCGTCAGGGCCCATGACGCACTCGAAGGGATCGACAGCTGGTACGAAAAATGGCTCGGATGGACTCTGCAGCACCGCCGCTCCGTGATCATCGGGATCATCGTCATCGGAGCGGCCTCCCTCCTCCTTTTCAAGTTCATCGGGACGGAGTTCTTCCCCGAGCAGGATGAGGGGCAGTTCTCCGTCACGGTGAAGCTCCCCGTCGGTACACGGATCGAGGAGTCGACACTCGTCTGTCAGGAAATCGAAAAGGTCCTCCAGGCGAACATCCCCGAGATACAATCCATCATCACCGACATCGGCATACCGACGGCGCGAAGCGGGTCCCTGTTCGCCAGGAATTCGGGGACCCACGCGGCGAACATCGGTGTAGCCCTCGTTCCCCCCGACAAGCGAAAGCGGGATGTATTCGAGATCATCAGGGCAATACGCCCGAAGCTCGCCAGGATACCGGGCGCGGCAATGTACATCAGTCCGAGCGGGTTCCTCAGATTCCTGCTGAACTTTGGGTCCAACGCCCCCATCGACGTCGAGATCAACGGCTACGACATCGACGCCGGCACCGCGCTCGCCAAGAGCGTCGCCGGGATCGTCCGTTCGACACCGGGGGCCGTCGACGTGCAGGTGACCCGGGAGGACAACCTGCCGGAACTTCGCGTGAAGATCGACCGCGACAAGGCGGGAACGCTCGGGATCAACGTGGCGAACATCTCGAACACCATCAGCACATGCATCAACGGGAGCGTGGCATCACTGTACACGGACCCTGTCACGGGAAATGAGTACAACATACTCGTGAGGCTCAACCAGGACTATCGCCAGAGGATCGAGGACCTCAGGAACATCGTCCTTACCTCTGACAACGGCCAGCCGGTGCTTCTGGGGAATGTCGCGACGATCATCAAGGACAATGTCCCGGTCCAGATCGACAGGAAATACCAGCAGCGGCTCGTCGAGGTGACCGCAAACGTCCAGGGATCGGACCTCGGGACCGTCGCCGGGGCCATACAGAAGAAGATCAACACGCTGACGCTCCCCCCCGGATTCGAAATCCGCCAGAGCGGGAACGTTGCCCAGCAAAACAAGACGTTCCGGGACCTGGGGCTGGCGTTCGGGCTTGCGATCATACTTGTCTACGTGGTCATGGCGTCCCAGTTCCAGTCGCTCCTTGACCCCCTGATCATCATGTTCACTGTCCCCCTCGGCATCGTCGGCGTCTTCTGGGCGCTCTTCCTCACACGGACGACGCTTTCCGTGACGTCGTTCCAGGGGGTGATCGTGATGGTAGGGATCGTTGTGAGCAACGGGATACTCCTCGTGGACTTTACCAACCGTCTCCGCCAGAAGGGGGTCCCGCTTGAGGAAGCGGTCGTGAAGGCGGGGCGCACGCGTCTCAAACCGATACTCATGACATCGATTGCGACGGT
>DASVIU010000041.1:0-5019 GCA_036386275.1 Bacteroidota bacterium
CCAGGCTCGCGGAGCTCGCAAAGCTCCCGTCCCGGAAGGAGCTCATGGCGTCGATCCTGGGAAGTGTCCAGGCCCCGCTTGCCGGCGTCCCGACGGTCATCAATGCGGTGATACGAGACATCGTCAGCCTCGTCGATGAGATCGGGCGGAAGAAGGCCGCGTAAGTGGCGCACAAAAATAGAAATCAATCATAGGAGAAACCGTTATGTCAGCTGTTGCCGAAATCGTGGAAAAAATTGAAAAGCTCACCCTTCTCGAGGCGGTCGAACTGAAGAAGGCTCTGGAGGACAAATTCGGCGTCACTGCCGCCGCCCCGATGATGATGGCGGGGGCGCTCCCGGCCGCGGGCGCGGCGCCCGTTGTGGAAGAGAAGACGGAGTTCACTGTCGTTCTGAAGGAAGCCGGTGCGCAGAAGATTAACGTGATCAAGGTCGTCCGCGCGGCGACGGGACTCGGGCTGAAGGAGGCGAAGGATCTCGTGGACGGTGCGCCGAAGCCCATCAAGGAAAGCGTGTCCAAGGAAGACGCGGAGAAGCTGAAGAAAGAGCTCGAAGAAGCCGGTGCGAAGGTGGAACTGAAATAGGTTCTCCCCATGTTACCTCCGCGTCACCGAGTGGCGCGGAGGCGGTCTTTTTCGTCGCACTTTCGCCATCTGCCCATGTCCCTCGCCCATCATGCTGATGCAGGCCGATAAGGGAGGGCCGCTCGAGCGGCCCCGATTATCGGCTTGTGTTTTCTGGTTCTCGGGGGATGGTTCATCCGGTTGTTCATCACTTATTGAGGAGTGGCTCGATTGAAGAACCAATCCAGCAAGCGGATCTCGTTCGGCAAGATCCCGGAGATCATCGAAGCACCCGATCTACTTAACATCCAGCTCGAGTCGTGGGAGAGCTTCCTGCAGGCCGACACCGCCGCGGCGCGGAGGCGGAACAAGGGCCTTCAGTCGGTGTTCAAGATGAATTTCCCGATCACCGACGCAAGGGAAAACTTCCTCCTGGAATTCGTCGAGTACTACGTCGAGAAACCGAAGTACTCGGTCCCCGAGTGCGAGGAGCGCGGGCTCACCTATGCTGTCCCCATCAAGGCGAAGCTGCGCCTCTCCCAGAAGGCGGAGGACGGGAAATCGTATGTGAACACGATCGAACAGGACGTCTACCTGGGCAACCTGCCCACGATGACGCACCGCGGGACGTTCATCATCAACGGGGCGGAGCGTGTGGTCGTCAGCCAGCTCCACCGGTCTCCGGGCGTGTTCTTCAGCGAATCGACGCACCCGAACGGGACCCCGATCTATTCGGCCCGGATCATCCCGTTCCGCGGATCGTGGGTGGAGTTCACGACCGATATCAATAACGTGATGTACGCGTACATCGACAGGAAGAAGAAATTTCCGGTCACGACGCTGCTGCGCGCCCTGGGCTATTCGTCCGACGACGAGATCCTCCAGCTCTTCAACCTCGTGGAAGAAGTCGACGTCAACAAGGTCGAGCTCAAGGACTATGAGGGGCGGGTCATCTGCAGCGACGTGGTGGACAAGAAGACGGGGGAGATCTTCATTGCGAAAGACTCCACGCTGACCGAAGAGCACATCAAGCGGATCAGGAAATCGAACGTCAAGAAGCTCCGCCTGCTGGTGCAACAGGGGAACGAGGAATCGGTCATCGCCAAGACGATCTCCAAGGACATCGTCCGCTCGGAGGAGGATGCTCTGGGGGCCATCTACAAGCAGCTCCGCTCGGGTGATGCGCCGGACCTGGAGACGGCCAAGACCCTCATCGACCGCCTGTTCTTCAACGAGAAGCGGTATGACCTCGGGGACGTGGGTCGCTACCGCATCAACGGGAAGCTCGGCCTCGACATCCCCGTGACAACGACGACGCTGACAAAGCAGGATATCATCGCGATCATCAACTACCTGATCGAGTTGCAGCAGAAGAAGCGTTCGGTGGACGACATCGATCACCTGGGGAACCGGCGGGTGCGGACGGTCGGAGAGCAGATAGCACAGCAGTTCAACATCGGACTTGCGCGCATGGCGCGTACGATCCGCGAGCGTATGAACATCCGGGACAACGAGAATCTGACCCCGCAGGACCTTGTCAATGCGCGGACGATCTCGAGCGTGATCAACGCCTTCTTCGGGACCAACCCGCTCTCGCAGTTCATGGATCAGACCAACCCCCTGGCCGAGCTGACGAACAAGCGCCGCATGTCGGCCCTGGGACCGGGCGGACTCACGCGCGAGCGCGCCGGGTTTGAGGTGCGCGACGTCCATTACACACATTACGGCCGTCTCTGCCCGATCGAGACTCCGGAAGGGCCGAATATCGGTCTGATCTCGTCGCTGTGCATCCACGCCCGCGTCAACGAGTTCGGGTTCATCGAGACCCCGTACCGCAAAGTGAAGAACGGAAAGGTGCAGGACGAGATAGAGTTCCTCACCGCCGAACAGGAGGACGTCCACACGATCGCGCAGGCGAACGCCCCCGTCGACGGAAGGGGGAGCTTCGAGAGCGACCGGGTGAAGGCCCGCTTCCAGGGGGACTTCCCCGTCTGCAAGCCCGAGGAAGTCCAGTACATGGACGTCGCGCCGAACCAGATCGTCAGCGCGGCAGCCGGATTGATCCCGTTCCTGGAGCACGACGACGCCAACCGCGCGCTGATGGGTTCCAACATGCAGCGGCAATCGGTTCCCCTCCTCCGCCCGGAGGCGCCTCTCGTCGGCACCGGCCTCGAGGAAAAAATCGCCCGTGATGCCCGCGCCCTTATTGTCGCGGAGCGGAACGGCACGGTCGAATACGTCGACGCGACACGCATTGTCGTGATTTACGATATCGATGAAAACAGCACCGAGGCCCTGATCTCGTTCGAGGACAAGCGTCACGTCGAGTACCGGCTGACCAAGTTCTTCCGCACGAACCAGGACACGTGCATCAACCAGAAGGCGATCGTCAAGCCGGGCGACAAGGTGAAGAAGGGGGATGTGCTCGCGGACGGCTCTGCGACCGAAGGGGGGGAACTCGCCCTCGGCAGGAACGTGCTCGTGGCGTTCATGCCCTGGAACGGTTTCAACTTCGAAGATGCGATCATCGTGAGCGAGAAGATCGTCACGCAGGACATATTCACCTCAATTCACATCGAGGAATTCGAGCTGCAGGTGCGCGACACCAAGCGCGGGGAGGAGGAGCTGACAAAGGAGATCCCGAACGTCAGCGAGGAAGCCACCAAGGATCTCGACGAGAACGGGATCATCCGCGTCGGTGCCGAGGTGGTGGAGGGGGACATCCTCATCGGAAAGATCACGCCGAAGGGGGAATCCGATCCGACGCCTGAGGAGAAGCTCCTGAAGGCGATATTCGGGGAAAAGGCGGGGGACGTCAAGGATGCGTCCCTCAAGGCGCCTCCCGGCATGAAGGGGGTGGTGATCACCACCAAGCTCTTCAGCCGCAAGAAGAAGGACGCGGAATCAAAGAAGGAAGACAAACGCAGGAGCGACGCGCTCGACAGGCAGCGGAGGAAGATCGTTGTCGACCTGCGGGAGCGGCTCGCAAGGAAACTCGGCGTTCTGCTCGAGGACGAGAAGTCGATCGGCGTGAGGGACAAGGACGGGAACATGGCCTTCCGCGCCGGTACCCAGTTCCGCACCGAGACATTCGACGCGTTCGAAGACCTCGAAAAACTCGACTTCGCCGCGGAATGGGTGGACGACAAGCGGAAGAACGGGCTCATCAACAAGATCTTCACGAACTACTTCGACAAGCTGACGGGTATCGAGGAGGAGTTCCGCCACGAGAAGAACAAGATCCAGCTCGGCGACGAACTTCCCCCCGGAGTCGTGCAGCTGGCGAAGGTGTACGTCGCCAAGAAACGCAAGCTGTCCGTCGGCGACAAGATGGCGGGCCGCCACGGGAACAAGGGGGTCGTCTCGCGCATCGTCCCGATGGGGGACATGCCGTTCCTCCCGGACGGGACACCGGTGGATATCGTCCTGAACCCGCTCGGCGTCCCTTCCCGCATGAACCTGGGACAGCTCTACGAGACAGCCCTGGGGTGGGCGGCGGAGGAGCTCGGCGTCAAGTATGCATCGCCGATATTTGACGGGGCGACCTGGGAGGATGTCCAGGGAGAGCTCCACAAAGCCGGATTAAATGAAAGTTCGCGGTCGGTGCTCATCGACGGGCGGACAGGAGTGAAATTCGACCAGGAGGTGACGGTCGGGGTCATCTATATGCTCAAGCTCTCGCACCTGGTGGACGACAAGATACACGCCCGTTCGATCGGACCCTACTCCCTGATCACGCAGCAGCCTCTGGGAGGGAAGGCGCAGTTCGGCGGCCAGCGTTTTGGAGAGATGGAAGTGTGGGCGCTCGAAGGATACGGCGCGGCACACGTCCTGCAGGAGATCCTGACGGTCAAGAGCGACGACGTCTCCGGCCGCGCAAAGGTTTACGAGGCGATCGTCAAGGGGGAGAACCTGCCGGAATCGAACGTTCCGGAATCGTTCAACGTGTTGATTCGGGAGCTTATGGGCCTCGGGCTCGATGTGAAGCTCGACTAACACGGCGCTTTGCGGCGCCGGTCCGGCACAACAATAGGTTTGGAGGAATCCAATGGCGTTGTTTCATCACGACAAAGAAGCCAAGAAGAATTTCACGCGGATAACGATAAGTCTCGCGTCGTCCGACATGATCCTGCAGCGTTCGCATGGTGAGGTGACAAAGCCCGAAACGATCAACTACCGGTCGTTCCGTCCCGAGAAGGACGGGCTCTTCTGCGAGAAGATCTTCGGCCCGGTCCGTGACTGGGAGTGCCACTGCGGGAAATACAAGCGCATCCGCTACCGCGGCATCATCTGCGACAGGTGCGGAGTCGAGGTCACGCAGAAAAGCGTCCGCCGGGAACGGATGGGGCACATCGCGCTTGCCGTCCCGGTGGTCCACATCTGGTACTTCCGGTCGCTCCCGTCAAAGATCGGCTACATCCTCGGGATGACCTCGAAGGACCTCGAGAAGATCATCT
>DASVIU010000042.1:0-3386 GCA_036386275.1 Bacteroidota bacterium
TACGAGGGACCGGTGGGAGTTCGGGATCTCCACACCGACGGCCGACTTTCCCGGGATGGGGGCCATGATGCGGATCCCCTTCGCCGCGAGTTTGAGCGCCATGTCGTTTTCCAGGCTCACGATCCGGCTGATCTTCACACCGCTGGCGGGGACGAGCTCATAGAGTGTCACCACCGGCCCCGGGGTGACGCTGACGCTCTCCAGCTCGACATCGAACTCCGCCAGCGTCGCGCGGAGGAGATCCGCGTTTGCCTTGAGTTCTTCGTCGTCGACATCTTCCTTCCCCGGCTTCGGCGCGTCAAGAAGGTCTACCGAAGGGAACACATAGTCAATCTCCTCAGACGAACCCGCACCCGCCGCATCCGGCCCCGCGCCGGGAGACTCCACACCGTCTTCCTGAAGGGGGACACGCGGGAGGCGGCTGACCGAGATTTTCAGGTCATCGGGAGTGACGGACGCCCGGTCAGGGCGCCGGATCACCGGCTCGGAGAGCTGATCCAGGGCGGGTTCCTCCCGGAGGGGCTTGGTGATCGTGACCTCCTTCCCCCTGCCGGGAAAGGGGGTGACGGATTCATCCTCCGGACGTTCCCCTGCCGCCGCCTCGCGGCGCTCTTCCATCTTCCTTTCCAGCCAATCCCACAGGCGCATGAATGCGGCGCGGAGCCGCTCCACGGTTTCATGCACGTCAAGGTCCGCCGCGAGGACCGCGGTGAGAAGCATGCCGGCCACCAGTACGATCGATCCCCCCGCCCTCCCGATCAGTTGCGCCATCATCATGGCCACGGAGTAGCCGACGATCCCGTACCATTCTTTGGCCGGTCCGCCCGGACCCGCGATGAGGCTGATCATTCCGAACGACACGCTGACGAGAAGGGCGCTGATGATTGTGTAGTTGGTAATGACAAGGGAGGACCGGACGTCCCCCCGCCGGAGTATCGTCCACCCCCAGAGCAGTATCAGGAGAGGAAAAACGAGGACAGCGTACCCGACGGTGGAATTGATGAGGAAATTGGAAAGGAGGGCGCCGACGAGCCCGAGCCCGTTGTGAACGGTGTCGGCCATCGCCCGGACATTCTGATCCCCGGTCACGACACCGGGGAGATCCGCCGCACGGACATTGTGCGACTCATCCCCCGCGTCGTACGTCACAAGCGCGATCAGGACGAGGAGCGCCGCGACGATCATGAGGAGAGCTGCCACCGCACTCCGGCGGGCCCCCCCCCTCCTTGTTTCCCGTCCTGACGCGGCTTGGTTACCCCTGGGCACGGACCGGCTCCTCACGTTTCCTGGGAATGGTCCAAAACCTCTTTTTTCTCAACCTCGCTCCGGAGCTTGATCACATTCCCCTCGAGCAGGGGGAGGAAGGGAAGCGTGTCGACACCCGCGCAATATTTCAGGTCCTCGCCAAACCCTATCGCAGCCAGGCGGCGCCCGTGGTCGGACGATCTGATCATTTTGAGGATCCCGCGGCCAAACGTCCTGTGAAGCGTCCGGGCGACGAGCGCTCCGTCGGAAAGCTCCGGTTCGATATTTCCCCCCGCAGCAACGCGGGAGATCAGCATGCCAGCGCAGACGGAATCCTCCATCGAAAGCGTTCCGTCGCTCCCTGCACAGACGATCGTGAAGTCGCGCGGGGTGCGCCAGAGTGCGTCCGCAACGGTCCCCAAATTGACGAACCCGCAGACGAACAGCTCACGCGCATAGCGGGCCTTCACGATAGCCCGGGATCCGTTGGTGGTGCTGAATATGACCGCTTTCCCCTTCACCCGCTCGGCGGTGTACTCAAGAGGTGAATTGCCGAGGTTGAATCCATCTATCATCTTGCCGTTCCGCTCGCCCCCCAGGAGAATGACGTCGCCGAAGAGGTTTCCGGAAATCTTGACCGCCGATTCCACGGTCGCGACCGGGATGATTTCCCGTGCCCCGTTGCCGAGGGCGGTGATGATCGTCGTGCTCGCGCGCAGGACGTCGATCACCACGATCGTCTTTTCCCGCAGGGCCAGCTCGTCGGTCTGGTGGGGGGTGAAGAAGAGGTCGATGTGCATCGCGTTCACTTCCTGATGAAGGGGGGCTGGACCACTTCCGCAGGGATCTCGCGATTCCGGATGGTGACCGTGAGCGCCGTTCCCGGCTTCGACCGGGCAAGCGCGACGTACCCCATGCCGATCCCCCTGTCGAGCACGGGGGAGAACGTGCCGGAGGTAACGCTCCCGGTGGGCGATCCGCCGGCATTGATCGGGTACCCCTGACGGGGGAATGCCCTGTCGTTGAGCGCGAACCCGACAAGCTTCCGGATCACTCCCTCCTGTTTCGCTTTGATGATGGGGGCCCTGCCGACGAATTCCCCCTTGTCGGTTTTCGTGATCCAGCTTAACCCCGCCTCGATCGGATTCGTCGACTTGTCGATGTCGTGCCCGTAGAGGCAGTAACCCATTTCCAGGCGGAGCGTGTCGCGGGCTCCGAGCCCCACAGGACCGATGCCGTGCGGCGCCCCGGCCTCCATGACCGCGTTCCAGACCCTGGTCCCGGTGGCGACATCCGACGGAAAATAAAGCTCGAATCCCAGCTCCCCCGTGTACCCCGTGCGCGAGATGATCATGTCGACCCCGGCCAGGTTCCCCCGCAGGAAGTGGTAGTACGGGAGAGAACCGATGTCGGCCTTCGTAAGCGCGCTGAGCGTGAGGAGGGCCTTCGGTCCCTGGACCGCAAGAAGTGAGAATTCGTCGGTCCTGTCGTCCAGCTGCATCTCCCCTGCGACATGCTGCTTCATCCAGGCGATGTCCTTCTCCGTGTTCGCGGCATTGATGACGAGCATGAACCGGTCCCCCATGTGGTAGACCAGCAGATCGTCCACGATGCCCCCGTCGGCGTAGCACATGGCGGAATACTGCACCCGCCCCGCGGAGAGCTTCGACGCGTCGTTCGTCGTGATGTTCTGTACGAACGCAAGCGCATCCTTCCCCCGGACCTCGACCTCTCCCATATGCGAGACGTCGAACAGCCCGACCGATTCGCGGACCCTCCTGTGCTCTTCGATGATGCCCGTGTACTGCACGGGCATTTCAAAACCCCCGAACTCGACGATCTTGGCGCCGAGCGCACGGTGTATATCGTAAAAGGCAGTTCGTTTCAGGTGCATCTGTCGTCCGTTGTCGTTACGCTCGATGCTAATTGAACTGGTCGGTGATGTCCTTCTCCTGTTTCCTCGAGATGACCCGAAATTCACCGGCGTGGACCGATGAATCCGTCTCGAGACGGATCAGGATGAAATACTTCATCATAAGCTTCCGCAGACGGCTGATGGTCCCGACCCTCAGGGCATCGGCGAGCTGCGGGTTGACCTTGAGCGTGATCCGCGACTCTTTCCCCTCGCTCTTGAAGCGCCG
>DASVIU010000043.1:0-1646 GCA_036386275.1 Bacteroidota bacterium
CGGCATGGTCCGCTTCGAGCTGCACGATGAGGCACTCCTGCAGTGACCGGCTCCCAATGCCGACGGGGTCGAGCCGCTGGATCTTCCGGAGGACTCCCTCGGCCTTCTCCAGCGTGATCTGTGTCTCGTGCGTCAGGTTGATGTCCTGCACGATGGCCGCCAGGTCGCGCCGCAGGTAGCCGTCCTCGTCGATGTTGCCGATGATCTCCTGTCCCGTGAGAAGTTCCTCGTCGTCGAGGTCGAGCAGTCCGGATTGTTCCAGGAGCCGCTGGTACATCGGTACTGCGTCGGCGAGCGGGAGGTCCTCTTTTTCCTCGTTGTCATACGGTTCGCGGACCTTGTGGCCGGTCAGCTCGTCGTTCATGAAATCGTCGATGGAATAGGAATCCTCGTCCTTGGTGGACTCCTCCTTCGTCCCGTCCGGCGCTTCCTCCGCGACTTCGGGCTCCTGTGCCGTTTCCTGCTCCTCTTCAAACCCCTCTTCGAGCAGGGGGTTCATCTCGAGCTCCGCCTTGATCTTCTGTTCCAGCGCAAGCGTGGGAAGCTGCAGCATCTTCAGGTATTGCACCTGTTGAGGCGACAGCTTCATCATCATTTTATGCTGGAGCGAGATGTTGAGCATGAATTCCTTACAGTGACGGTTCTGCGCGGCTCTTACAGTACTCGATGAACTTCCTGTACCACTCTTCGCCGTACCGGCGGATCAGGGGCTCCCGGAGGAATTCGCGAAGGGGGATCTTCTCCCTCTCCCCCTTTCGCCGTCCCGGTGCGCATTCGTCGATCATTTCGTACCGGATGAAGTCCTTCCCGAACTGACGGATGCGGATGGGGAAGAGGTGGCAGGAGAGTGGCTTCCGCCAGTCGGTGAGCCCGCGCTCGAATGCCCGTTCAAAGCTGCACCGGGCAATCCCGGCCTCGAAGTATACGAACACGCACTCCTGCCCGTCGAGGCAGGGGGTGGCGAAGTCCCCGTTCACTCCTTCCGCCAGTCCCTGGGATGCGACGGCACTGATGGTTTTTTCGCTGAGGAATTGCCGCGCAGCGGGATAGGCCTTTTCGATCTCCAGCACTTCATCGTCTTCCAGGGGTGCGCCCCGTCCCCCGGGAAGCGTACAGCACGCTCCGTGACAGGAGGGAAGATCGCAGCAGAACGAAACCCGGCCTGCGTCGTCATCGATGACCGCTTCCCCTATCTCGAACATGCGCGCACCCGGAGCATCCCCTTCCGATCCATAAAATACTGAATTCCGGGACAACAAGAAAGGACTCTCAAAGACGGACGAACCGTTTCCCGGGGATCTGCCGGACGGCTCCCTTGAATTCCAGCGACAGGAGGTGTACGAGAGCGTCGGGGACTGTCATCTGTGCCCGCGTTGCGAGCGCGTCGATATGGACGGGATCGTCCCCGAATGCGTCCAGCAATGCGCGTTCGAAAAGGGACAGATCCGCCGCATCCGGTCGCCCGGAGGGGCGTTTCAGCCCGGTGAGGTGCGGCGCGAGCTCTTCCAGAATGTCGTCGACGGTTTCGGTCAGTTTCGCCTTTCCCTCCTTGATGAGCAGATTGGTCCCGCTCCTCGACGTCGCGGAAACCGCCGACGGGATCGCGAACACTTCGCGTCCCTGATCCAGCGCCATCCCGGCGGTAA
>DASVIU010000044.1:0-2046 GCA_036386275.1 Bacteroidota bacterium
CAGCGAGAGGCTCCTCCGGCTTCCCTTCTACTACGAACTTACGGAGGAGGAACAGGACTCGGTGATACAGGCACTCAGGGAGTTCTTCTTTTGAGGCAACTTCTTCCCGCGCCCCTCGTTAACAATAAAGAGGAACGCTGACATTGCCGGAGCAACAATGAGCATTTTTGACAGATATCCAAACTTCGGGAGGGTGGCTTTCGGTCTCCTGACGGCGCTCCTCGCCGCAGGAGCGCTTGTGACATTCGTCAATTTCGCGAGCCAGCCGACTGACGAAAACATATTCGCCGAGACGCCCGGGCTGATGACCTTGTATGTCACGAAACCGGTCCTGTGCCTTGACGCAGAGAGCGGTGCGGTCTCTCCGGGGGAAATGAAGGCTCCAGAGAGGGACACGATCCGAGTCGGGGACCTGATTGACATGATCAACGGGAGCGCGGTCAGGGATTCATCCGCCCTCGTCTCCGTCCTCGGTTCCGCACCGGGAGATTCGATATTCCGTCTCCGCGCGTACCGTCCTTCTTCCCTCTCGTTCGCCAACCGTGCGGTCCGCAGGCGG
Organism: Bacteroidota bacterium; assembly: GCA_036386275.1. GTDB lineage: Bacteria > Bacteroidota > Ignavibacteria > UBA10030 > UBA6906 > Fen-1273. The sequence continues at coordinate 560 of DASVIU010000044.1, forward strand.
GACATCCCCGACTCGTTCGCGGTCTTCTTTCATGACTTCATCGCCGTCACGGACGTGACGTCCGGAGGTGCCTCCGACCGGGCCGGGTTGAAGGTGGGGGACATTCTCTTCAGGATCAACGGCGAAGGGTTCAAGACCGCGCTGGACGCGGACCTGATACTGCGCCGCGGACAGACAGGGAAGACCATCGTCTACGAAGCGCTCCGGAACAATGAGAACCTCAGGCTCAACGTCACGCTCGCGCGGTTCGGCATGCCGCTTGCGCTGCTGATCCTCAGCCTCTCGGGGATGTTTATGATGGGGGTAGGCGGATTCATCGCACTGAAGCGCCCGCGCATACGGGCGGCGCGCATCGTGGGACTCGCCCTGCTCCTCACCGGTTTTTTCATTGCAGCGGTCGGCATCCGCCGCGATGTCAACACCGACCTCTTCGTCAGGCTCCGGGATCTCATGGTGGGGGTTTCATTGATCTCCGGAGTAGTGATCGTGATGCGGTCGATGGCGTTCTTTCCCAAAGAGCGTCCTGACCTCCTGGGCAGGCGCTGGATCCCCTGGGTCTATGGATCCCTCGTGGCCGCAATGCTCGTATTCTCACTGCTCAAGCAACAGGCCGTTGCTAACCTGGGGGTGGTCGTTCTTTTCATTTTCCACGTCGCTGTGAACGTGATCTACCGCAAGGGCGCCACAGCCGAGCACCGGAAGATGGGAGCCGTAATCAACTGGACCTGGGGTGCGACGGGACTGTTCCTGGTCGGGCTCGTCGTCTACCAGTCGATCGCCGGACCCAACAGCCTCGGGCTGAACTCCGTCGCGGTCATGGGGTTGCTCGTCTTCGCGGTCGCGCTCTCCTACCTCTACGTCATCGGCCGGTACCGGCTGCTTGACCTCAACCTCCGGATCAGGCGGAATATTCAGTACTCCTTGGTCACGGTGGTCTGGGGGATGCTGATGGCGACCCTCCTCGTGAACATATTCTTATCACTCCCGTCGATCGACCTGAATCTCCCCGCCATATTGATTCACGGGACGACGATCGAGGCAGTGGATGAGCCGGGGTTGGCGAGCAAGAGGGAATGGATGAACCGCCTCGCGCTCATCGGCATCGGCACCGTTGCCTGGTATCTCCTCTGGCGGGTCAGGAAGGAGGGGCAGAGGTGGATCGACAGGAAATACTACCGGACGCAGTACGACTACCGGCAGGCCGTGAACGAGCTAGCGGAGGTCCTCGCGACGAAACTGAGCATGGCGGACCTCGGGGCGGCGCTCACCGGGAAGATCGCAGATCTCGTGCGTGCAAAACGGGCCGGGGTGTTCTTTTTCCGTTCCGGGGAGGTCTCCGCATGCCGCGTAGGATACGGGATCCAGCAGGAGGCATGGGGCCGGTTCTGCACGCTCGTCGAGGACGCCCTGTACCAGGTCTTGCGGGATGCGGGGGAGCATATTCACGTGGACTATCTCCCCCCGGCGCTGAAGGAGGCGTTCCGGAT
>DASVIU010000045.1:0-4897 GCA_036386275.1 Bacteroidota bacterium
CCCCGCTCCGCCGGTGACATCGATTGACGACTGGAGGCGCAGCGTCAGCTGGTCTGTGAGACTCAGTTCCTCGTCGAACTCGCCGGCGACGAACGGCAGCAGGGCCAGCCCCGGTTTGTCCGCGGCAGTTTCGGGGAGGACGAACATGCCGAACCCGGCGGAAAAACCCGCCACGTCGTTCTCGCTCTCAAAGAGCACGAGCCGAAGCATCGTATCGAAGGCCTGCTCCGGCTGGAGAGAGCCGGCATTCAACTGGGCCAGCGTCTGCGCGTCGACGAGCTCGACGCGCCCCTCCAACTCCCACGCTTCGAGGAGTCCGGCGAGATTCCGGAGTACCCGCTCGCCGTCGAAGTCCGACTCCCCCCAATGGTATGAGTTCCTCACGAATGCAAGCGGATCGTTAAAGAACTGGCCGAGACCTTCAAAGTCAACGACGCGCCGGAGGTATGGCGCGCGACCACCCGCCGCGGGGACGTCATCCAGACGGATGATCCCGAGTACCAGGAGAAGGTATCCCCACCGCCCTTGCCGGCCCAACAGGTATTCCACCAGGAGGTAATCGACGAGCTGGCGGGGGAATTCACTCCTGAAGTCGGCGGCCAGGCCCCCGTCCGACTCCAGGTCGGAGACGGCATTGAACGCAGCTCGAACCCCGTTGAGAAGACGGCCGACATCCGCGACACCCACTCCGCCGGCGCCGTTGGCGAGCGCGAAGACCTGTTCCGCCGGAGCCCGGAGGGCTTCCAGCGCACCGGGCACCGCCGTGTAGTCCCAGCCGAGGTCTTCAAGAAAATCCCGCATTGCAGGCTGTGAGGTGAGCGCTGCCGTGAGCGGCTGGAGCGCAACGCTCAGCTCTTCGGCAAGAACATCAAGTATATCGCGATCGCTCATCGCGCCTCAGACCGTCTCGAAGAAGGTGGAATCGTTTTCCTGGATTGCCGTTGTCATCGCCGGCTGGGAGAAACCGTTATTAGGATAGAAGTTGAATACCAGGTCGCCTGTGGCCGTGTTGGTAATTGCCGTTACCACGGTATACTTTACCCGGCTCCCGACGCAGATGAGGTTTTTCCGATTCGGCTTGCACGTCCAGTCAAATCCGGAAAAAAAGTCGCCGAAACTCTGATACCCAAGCCGCTTGTAGGACGGGAAAGGGTGATCGTCCTTGAACCTGGGGTTAGCGAGCAGGTCGTCTTTCAGCGCCTGAAGTTTATCTGGATCGGATTTGGGAATCGAGGCGGCGTTTGCGTATATCAGCGTCCATGGAAAGGGACGCGGGTCGACCCGGAACTGGCGGGGGGTAAGGATAGTCTTCCGCTTCCCGATCGTGGTCCCGAGAGATTGGGGCACCTGAACCTCGCTGGTGGCGCCAATCTGGTTCGGAATCAGCACATTCCAATCAGCATCAGGGATTTTCGTCCCGTCAATCCGGGGGAACTTGAGCGCCTGAAACTCTGATATGGCAGTGGCCCGGTCCGGGAAGGCCTTGTTCCGCAGGATATCAATCTCATAGCACATAAATTCAAAGATTCCCTCGGGCGGAGCGGGGGTAAGCCCGTGAAAATGTTTGGGAGCGGTCACGCTGACGTGACCCCCCAGCGCTTCCTTGAGCTTGGTCAGAAACGGTTTCGCTTTCCCCAGGTTGCACCCCTTGAAGTGAAAGAAAGTCGTGATCGGGCTTCCTGCCGTGTAGCCAATCAGGCTATCGGGAATCGCGATGGACTTTGCGGCACCGGAGAGCGAATCCACAAGAGTATCGAAGTTCGTCGACCCTTTCTGTCCCGGAAACAAATGAACCCCGACGAAACCCTGGTCATTGGCATGTGAGCCGAACAGGATCGTGCCGACCGGCTTGGCGATCGCGGTCGTGGTTTTGAGATGAGCGATGAAACTCTTCAGCGTCACGAGGCGTCTTTGCTGGATAAGCGTCGTATTCTGGCGGCGCGCGAACATCATCCGCACACGTCCGTCCTCGGGGGTCTTGCCCGGTGCAAACCCGAAATCCACTATGCTGTCCTTTCATTTTAAGCGATGACGGGCGCGATGCAATTCAAATTGTCATTGCGAGGCCGTTTCCTAGGGCGAAGCAATCTGCACCGGGGTCCGGATTGCTTCGCTCCGCTCGCAATGACTGTGCCCTCTCAATGACATCTGGTCAGTTTGCTTCGGCACGCCTTCGGCGTGCCTCGCAATGACAGACCGAGCTCGGTGAATCGTCAAGCCGCCCTGTTCACTTCCGTCCACGGGATCACATGGATCGTGTCTGTGAGAGAGGGGTCGAGCCTGGAGGCCTCGTCCAGGTGCGCCGAGGCCTCCGCGTAGCTCATGAACGTGGCATTCTGTGCGTGGGGCCGGTTGTCCGACTGGTAGGCCACAGTGTATTGTTGCTCGCCGAGCACGATCCTCCCGGGGAAAGGCTGCATACGCCTCTGGCTCGAAAGGGAGACCACTGAGCGGGAGACCGAAGAGCCCCCACGGAAATGCACAAACAGCCCATCCCAGAATTTGAAGAAGCGGATCAGGTAGCGCTCAAAGGCCGTGTCGACAATGATCGTCTCGTACCTGACATTCCGCTGGGCCAGCGGCCCGGTCGCCCAGGGGGGCCCGGAAGCACCGAGCTCCACACCGCTCTCCAGCGGCTCATAGGCCGGGGCAGAGAGCTTTGCCGCATCGTCCATTTCGATGTACTGCGCCGAAGCAAACTTCTCCCGCGTCGGACCTTTGACAGCGAGCGCCCCCGCCTGTACCCCCACAGTCACCTTATTCACATCCGATGGCTTCTGATTGCCGACCTTGTCGAGCGGAAGGCCCAAAGGCACGAACCGCTGACTGATCTCGAGCGTCCCCACCGGATGAAGCACAAGCACCCCGGCACTCCCGAGATCCCGAAGGCTCACAAAGAGCTGCCCCGAAGGCGGAAGAGTCGCACGCCAGCTTTCCAGCTTCTCGAATTCGGCAAGCAGTTGCGGCAGCACCCCGATGGGGAGGAGCAGATCGGCAAGAGACACCCCGAATGTGACGTCCACGTCCACCGAGATGGAGAAAAAGAGGAGGTCGATCTCAGCCGATCCGCGGATGTGCCAGGGGGCCGGCCCCTCCAGCGTCCCCTTAAGATGGACGCCGAACACTCCCACACCGAATACCTTGACCGAAAAGCCGCTCGAGATCTCGACGATGAGATAGACCGGCGAGAAACGGAGCAGCGCGTCAAACGAATACTCCCCCTCCACGCTGAACGCGTCGAACCCGAAGTACGCCTCTCCGTGAACCCCCATCTGCACCGTATTCGAGGTCACGGCGAAGTATGTCTCGGCACGAACCCGCGCCCAGCTCTCGTTGACAAGCGACAGCGTGATCCGCTTCAGCGAAGGGAACGGGAGCGGCGGCGGGGTGAACCGGGGGTGGAATCCCCCCACCGATAGCACGAAGTTGGGGTTGTCGCTGAAGTCCATCAACAGCCCCATTTCCCCCTGGAGCGTGATGAACAAAAGCCTCGACTCATACAGCGTGGCGAAAAACCAGATCCGCTTCTTGTCGAACTCCAGCGCCCCCACAAAACTCACCTGAAGGATCAGCACCGCCGGGTCATCCTTCGGGAGCGCAACGCGGAGCCGCCCCAGTATCACCACATCCCCCGGGATCTCGATCATCACCCCGAGCGAGACGCTGATCAACGTCGGCGTCCCCCAGCCGATCTTCGCCATCGGGCCGATAAGAAACGTTCCCGACTGGGGGGGAAAGAACGCGCGAAGGTCGCTCAGGATTTTCGGTGCGTTCGCTACCACGTTTGTCGGGAAGAGGATGCTGTTGACCGCTCCGCTCCGCACCCCCTGAAGCAGCGGGTCGAGCAGCAGCGTCCTGTTCAGCCCCAGGAGTCCCCCGACACCCAGGAGAATAAACCCGTATCCAAGCTGGTAGCCAGGATTGAATTCCGCCGTGATGATCACCAGCAGCGAGAACCCCGGCTGACCGCCAGGAAGCTTCGTGTCGATCAGACCGATCGCTTTCAGCGACAGGAAGTTCGACACTGTCAGCTCCAGCGCTCCCGCGTACTCCCCCTTTTCCGAATCGAAGAACAGATACCCGCCGCCTTTCACGGCTCCGGCATCGATCGAGAGACCGACCCCCGCCGGAGGTTTGAAACCCAGGTCGACGTCAAGCGGACCACATCGTGAATTTGTCCCCTGGGGAGCGCGGAGGTTGAACACGATGCCGACCTTGTCCACTGCGGCCGTCAGCGGTCCCAGCGCGCCAGTGAGCGATGCGGAGACTTCCTGCGCGAGCGTCCCGTCATCCTGTATGCGTAGGCTGAGATATGCGGTATCAAACTCGATCGGGCCGATCTGTGTATGAACCGGAAGTGCGATCTCAATCCCGCCGCTCGCCTTCACCCGTAAGCCGCTCCCTGCCAGCCACTCCAGTCCGAAGTCGAATTGCCCCTGGATGTCTGCGCTCCCGAGGAGGCTGCCGATGAAACTGTCGGCGTCTTTGGTCCCAAGGCCGATCTTCACCGCAGTGAGATCGGAGTAGAAGAGAGGCTCGAGGGATACCTGGCCGGTCCCGGGATCGAGCCGGGCGTCCAGAACTATCCCGAGCGAGATATTGTCCGCGGTGATCGAGAGGAGGTCGTTGCCGCCGAGTATGGCGAAAGGACGGGCCGTTTCGTTCCGGTCGACATAGAACCGGAACTTCCCGGAAGCGACTCCCGTGTCAGCGGAGAGTGTGACATTCAGAGGCGGAGCGAGACTGGCCGAGACTCCCCCGAAGAACTTGAGGTCGGTCTCGATCCCCACCCCCCATACGTCGCTCAGATCGACCCGACCCTTCGACTCCCGGTCTATCGTCGCCCGGAGCTCCAGTCTCAGACCGGGGGGACTCAGCGTGGAATCCCGCCTGAGCC
>DASVIU010000046.1:0-1611 GCA_036386275.1 Bacteroidota bacterium
GGCGGCCGGAGCGATGTACCTGGGGCTCGATCGGAGGAAAATGAACCCGACGGCGGCCACCCCCTCTTCTGCACAGGCAAGAGCGTCCTCAAGACGTGTGATCCCGCAGACCTTGACGATCATTCTGATGATTCTCCTGCACTCCGGAGTAGTTCCGCGAGCGCCGTTCCCGGGTCCTCCGAGCTCATGAACTGCTCGCCGACAAGGAATGCCTGAATCCCCGCACGCGAGAGACGCACGATGTCCGCTCCGGTCCGTATGCCGCTCTCGCTGACGCCGAGCGACCCCCGGGGAAGCTTCGGAGCCAGAAATGCGGAGAGCGAAATGTCGGTTTCGAACGTGACGAGGTCCCTGTTGTTGATCCCGATGAGAGGGATCTCCAGTCCCCGGAGTGATTCGAGTTCTGCGGGGGAATGAATCTCGACGAGTGTCTCCATCCCCAGTGTGCGGGCTTCCTCCATGAGGGGGGGGAGCTCTCCGGGACCGAGCGCCGCCGCGATGAGAAGCACCGCATCCGCGCCGGCTGATTTTGCCTCGTGAATCTGGTACGGATCGAGGATAAAATCCTTCCGGAGGATCGGAAGCGCCGCCGCACGCCGTGCCGACTCGAGATCCGCCAGGGACCCGAGGAAGAACTTCTCTTCCGTCAGGACAGAGATCGCGCACGCGCCCCCGTCCTCGTACCGCCGGGCAATGCGGGAGGGATCAAAGTCGGGACAGATCACCCCTTTCGATGGGGATGCCTTTTTGATTTCTGCGATCACGGCGGGGGATTTCTTGCGCAGGGCTGCAGAGAGGGAGAGAGGACCCCTGCCGTACAACGGCCGCTCCCTGAGCACGCGGAGAGGGACGCGGAGTTTCCTCCGGGCGACCTCACCCCGCGTATGATCCAGTATGTCATTCAGAAAATTCACGGGAGGTTTGTATACTCCACGAGCCGCTTGAGCGTCTGCTTCGCACGCCCGGAGTCGATGGATTCAGCCGCCTTTGCGCTCCCTTCGGCGAGGTCTTTCGCTTTTCCGGCGACATAGATTCCGAACGCGGCATTTGCCACCACCACATCCCGGTGAGGTCCCATTTGTTTGTCCAGAACATCCAAAGCGATCCGGGCGTTTTCTTCGGGCGTTCCGCCGACCACGGAGGATCCGGGATGATCAGTGAGCCCGAATGTACGGGCGGACACCGTGTAGCTCCTCGTCGGGCTCTCCCCGTTGACTTCGAACACCGATGTTTCGCCCGAAACGGCGACCTCATCCATGCCGTCATCACTGTGCACCACGCAGGCCCGCTCGGTGGAGAGCCGGGCGAGCGCCCCTGCGATCCGGGATGCGGCATCCTTCCGGTACGTCCCGACGAGCTGTTTCGTGACGCCGGCCGGGTTCGTGATCGGGCCGAGAAGATTGAATATCGTCCGGATCCCAAGCTCCGCCCTTGACTTCGCCGCGTATTTCATCGCCGGATGAAAGAGGGGGGCGAAAAGGAACCCGACGCCGACGACGTTGAGGCATGTCCCGGCCCGCTCGGGGGGAATCGAGATGTTGACGCCGAGCGCCTTGAGGAGATCGGCACTCCCGCTCCGGCTCGAGACCGACCGGTTCCCGTGCTTGGCGA
>DASVIU010000047.1:0-5937 GCA_036386275.1 Bacteroidota bacterium
GTTGCCGCACCAGAGCACGATGCTCGGATGATTCCGGAGGCGCGCGACCGCTTTTTCCGCTTCGTCGCGTACCTGGCGGATGAACCAGGGAGACTCCGGGTACTCGCCGCACGCGAACATGAAATCCTGCCAAACCATAAGCCCGAGCCGGTCGCACAGGTCATAAAAGATGTCCTGTTCGTAGAACCCTCCCCCCCAGACGCGGAGCATGTTCATGTGCGCATCCTTCGCCATGCGGAGGAGGCGGTCATATGTCGACGGCGAGATCCGCGGGATAAAACTGTCGGCGGGGATCCAGTCCGCCCCTTTGCAGAATATCTTTCGCCCGTTCACTTCCACAATGAACGACTTTCCCTGGGCGTCCCGGGTCTGGAGGAGCCGGACGCTCCGGATGCCGAACCTGACCTGCCGCTCGTCGAGAACTTCCTCCCCCGCGATGAGCGAGAAGACCGCAGTATAAAGGGGCTGCTCACCGTGGCCGCTCGGCCACCAGAGATGCGGGTCCGGGACGGAGACGGTGAATTGCACTTTTCCGCTGCGCACCTCGCGCAGGTACTCGGCAGCCCGGTCGGGGCCGCCGAGAGACAGGCGAAGCGCAAGGGGACGCCGTCCCAGGGCGTGGACCCCCGCCGAGAACCTGATGACAGCCCACTCTCCCGTCACGGAAACAATTTTCGCCGAGGGATCCACAAGACGGCCGCCGGAATGGGCCTCGAGAGAGATAGCCCGCCATATTCCCGAGGTCGTGAGCTTCGGCCCCCAGTCCCAGCCGAATGCGTACTGCGCCTTCCGGGCATAGACACGATGGGGTTCAAGTGCGACCGCGAGATGGCCGTTTTCTTTTTCGAGCCGTTTCGATCTGATGACGGGGGAATCGAAGAGTATGCTCAGGACGTTCTTCCCCTCGCGCAGAAAGCGTTTGACCGGAAAGCGATGTTCGACGAACATATTCGCGGTGGATCCGACGATGCGGCCGTTGCACCGGATCGTCGCGTACGTGTCGAGGCCGCCGGCGACGAGGTCGACCGCCTGCTCTTCGAGGAAGGCGCGCGGTACGGTGAACTCCTTCCGGTATTCCCATGCCACACCTTCGACCCACTGCACATCGTTTTCCTGCATTCTGTAGAACGGGTCGGGGATGAGTCCGCATGCCATGAGATCGGTATGAACTGTCCCCGGAACAGACGCATCAAGCCACCTGAGGACTTTCCTGTGGCGGGCGCCCGGTGAGCCGTTCCTGCCAATCCCCCTGAATTTCCAGGCTCCGCCGAGATCGAGTGTTTTCATTTCATGAGGACCATTTTTTGAACGAAGGACGCCCCTTCGGACTCCAGCCGGCAGAGGTACACGCCGCTGGAAAGGGACCTCCCGTCCCAGACCACGGAGTAGAATCCTCCATGATACGTCCCGTTCGCCAGTGTCGCCACCTCGCGGCCGAGGAGATCATAGACGCGGAGTGAGAGCGACCGGGATGCGGCGGAGCCGGGAACGGCAAACGAGATCGTCGTCGAGGGGTTGAAGGGATTAGGATAGTTCTGGAAGAGCCTGAACACCGAAGGAAGAGGAGCCGTCGCAACGGGTCCCGCGCCGGTCGCGATATCATACAGTGCCGAAATTTGCCCGAGCGTCAATCCGTAGTTGTAGAGGCGGATATCGTCGAGGACGCCGCTGAAGTCATACTGGTTGTCCGACGGGAGGTCCTGAGCGATTGTGAGCGCATACGTGGTCGTGCTGATGAGGCCGGAAAAGGGGGTGAACGAATCCAGCGTGCCGTTGACGTAGATCTCCATGTCCGTGCCGTTGTAAAGTGCGGTGATATTCATCAGGCTGTCGAGCACCAGGGGGGAGGCGGAGTCGAGGTCCTTCGGACCCGTGGAGTTCTTCACGGTCCATCGGAGCTTGTTGGTCCCGGGTGTGACGGAGAGCTTCCACCGGTTCTGCCAGTTGCCGTGGGAGAGGATGTATTGCTCCCGCGCATCGTAGAACGCGGAAGGCTTCACCCAGACGTTAACCGTGATGGCGTTTTGAAAGTTGAGCCCGGAATCGTTCGGCACGACGATCGAGCTCGTCGCGCCGTTGAATGCGTAGGCGCTCGCCGCATGGCCGAAACGGTCGGCTGCCGGGACGACGGCCCCGTTGACCGTCCCGTTGCGGCCGTGTCCGCTCCCGTCAAGGGGATTCCCGCTGAAGGGATAGAACGCGATGAGGTCGCCTGTCTGCGGAACCGACAGGTCCCTCACCTCGAGTGCAATGCTGTCCGCGGCTTGCCCTCCCTTCCCGTCATACACGGCGCACCGGACGTAGTCATTGCCGGCGACGGAGGGGGCATGCCAGGTAACGGCGGAGCCGGACCCGCTCAAGGACCCCGCGGATGCGCTCCATGCGTACGTCAGCAGGCTGGTGTCAGGGTTGCTCACCAGGCACGAAAGAGCGGATGTCGCTCCGAGGTCCAACTTCCGGGGAACAGCATTTATCTTTCTGATCGAAGGAGGATGAGAAAAACTTGCGACGACCTGGAGCGTGTCGGCAACGGCCGCCTTCACGCCGTGCCCGTCGTCGACGGTGCACGTGACGGTGTACGCGCCCGCGGAATCCGGCGCCGTGTACGACACCACCGGACCGCTCCCGGTGACAGACCCGCCTGAAACTTTCCAGGAGTATGTGAGAACGTCATTCTCCCTGTCGGCCGCCGTGCAGTAGAAGTTGACGGCGGTGCGTACGAGCACGCGCGATGAATCCGGGGAGAGGCTCTTGATCCTGGGCGGGTGGTTGGCCGAATAGCCGTTCCGGTAGTCCACCACGATCCCGTTGATCAGCGTCCTGTCCAGATCCGTCGTCATGGTTCCCCCCGCCGGCGCGATGACCACGACAACCGCGGAATTCGCCGGGATGGGGATCTGAACCGTGCCTGTCGCACCCTGAGCGAGGAATGTCTTCGTCACGGTGTTGTATAGATCGTGCGCCCCGGCTTCGAGTGTAAGTGACACCGCGGTATCAGCGGCGCGGGGGTTGAAGTAGAGATAAGTCGGATATGCCGTCGCGTGAAAATAATCGGTCCTGAGGAGATCGAGGCGGAGAATCTTTTGCACATTCGTTGTATCGATGACCCCCCCGAGTATTCCAACGTGTGCCGCTCCGTAAAGGCCGAGATTCGTCGGGGAGCCGTTCCCTATCGCATCCCCCGTCGCGAAGGGGGAAATGGTGCCATTGGCAAGACTGAACTGGTGCATCGACTCGTGGGCGATTGATGAGTTCGGATCGTACTGATGTGCCCACACCTGACTGTCCTGATGATCATCGGGGAGGTAATTCGTGTAGAACAGCCGCGACGCGTTCGCGACATTCAGCACCCATTTGCCGATGGCGCGCGCATACCGATCGTCATACCGCACGAGGGGAACGAGTGCGCCCGCCTGCTCCGCGCCGTTCATGAAGAACGCATAGTCGTTCGCCGTGCTGCTCTCACCGATCAGCCCCGAGCAATCGAACCCCCCCCAGTTCCCGACGATCGCCCCCCACTGACGGATCGTGCCGTTCCCGTCCGGGAAGCACCAGTTCATCATCTTCGCAATGTCGTAGGAGGTCCCGATCTCGGCGTTCATCCTGGCGGCGATGTATGTCCCATACGGGAGCTGTATCTCATATGAGGGGTTTGTCGGGTAGGCAAGCAATGATTCGAGTGAAAGCTCCGCCCCGGCACGGAAGTCCTGGTTCCCTGTCGCGACATACGCCATGTAGAGTATCCAGGCGATCGCACCTGCGGCCTCGGGCTCGGGGTAGTTTGCATAATCGTACGGTTTCATTGTGAGGAGGTTGAACGCACGGTGGTTCACGTTGGCAAGGCTCCAGGGGGCAGTGTTCCCTCCCATGGCCGTGACCGCCGCGCGCCACCTGCCGGCGACAACGGGGATCCGGGCGCGGAAGTCCCCCGTCGACGGGTAGAGGCTCGCAATCTGAAATGCGAACACGTTCGGCATCGTCTCGTACCACCAGTCATCCCCGGTCACGGATGAGGGGGAGTTGAGGTACACATTCTCCCCGTTCCTGCTGTTGAACCACTCCTGAGCCATCAGAACCCAGTTCGTCCCCGCCTGATTGCTCTTGTCAATTCCGACAAGTTTCGCCCCCACGAGAGCCGGCAGACACGTCACCGCCTCCCCTCCGCTTCCGGGGGAGCCGACGTAGCTCTGTATCCGGAAACTCTCCTGTCCCGGATAGTTGACGGTGTTGGAATAACGCTGGATCAAAGGGAGGTACAGACCCGGCCTGGAATCGTCGAACGCAATGGAATCGAAGGAGGCCGTCACGGACTTCCAGTTCCTCATCAGGTACGGGACGGGGGAATCCGGCATCTGGTCTATCCTGCTGATTGCAACCTGCTGCGACAGCCCCCCGGCGGGGGCAAAGGCAAGGAGGATTGGGAGCACTGCGCGCACCAGCGACGTGAGGCGGATATTCATCGGATTTTTTCTCTCCTGCAGAACGCCCTGCTCTGCTTCCCTTCATAAAGGCGGAGGCGGCCCGTCGCGAGCTCTCTCACGAGCGTCACTTCGGCCTCCCGCCCGCCACGGAACAGCGCATACGAGAATCTCCCGGCCGTCCCCGCTGCGACTTTCCTGCACCCGAGCAATGCGGCCGCGTCCGGATAGTGCTTCACCTCGAGGAGAGTGTAAAGCGCTTCTATCGTTGACTCCGCCCCCGAATTCAAGTTCAGCGTGAGCGAGTCTCTTATGCCGTCAAAGCACCTCCCAGTGGCAGGGTCATACATCGCCTGTCCGGCGGGATTGTTTCCCGTGAACCAGGAAGCGGCAAGGCCGGCCATGAGGAGGTAATCGCGATCTTTCGTCGCATCATACAGCCTGAGGAGCCCGACAGCCATCGGCCGGACTCCGTAGGCAATCTGTTCGTACTCCTCTCCGGGCGCAGGCCCCGCCACGTCGTATTCCTTGAGGAACCCGTGCATCAACAGGCGGCCGTACCATCCCCGGGCTTCGCGTACCGCGGACGCTATCATGGTGGTGTCGTGAAGCATCAGACCCGCGGTACTGAGAGCCTGCGTCTGCCCGTTCCCCCACATGTGCCAGAGAGTCTCCCATGACCGGTGCAGTCCGTAGGGGGGGCTCTTCAGGTCGCCGTCCTGCATCACGAGGACTCCCCGCGCGAGTTTTGTAATCAAAGATGTGAGCGAGTCATCACCGCCTGCCTTCCTGTATTCCATGAGGCCAAGGAGGAGCTCCGATGTCACATCGGCGCCGGATTCATACAGGAGCCACCGCGGGATAGTGTACCCTCTGACGCTCCGGGTGTTGCCGTAATCCTTCAGGGATGCGCTGACAAGGGGGATCATGAGGGAGACACGTCCCAGCAACATGCGGGCGAACTGCGGATCGCGGTCCATGAATATTCTCCCTCCCATCGCCATCGCCCAGAGGCCCCGCGCCGCCCACCAGCCGAACGATTTGAAGCTCGTCTTCCCTGTGACATTGACCGTGTGGTCGGCACGGATAAAATTATAAAACTCCCCGTCGGGTGCCTGCATGAGCATGACAAAAGCGAGGAGCCCGCGCGCACGCGTGAGGCTCGCAGTATCACCCCGGAGTTCATAACTCCTCAGGGAGAGGACGGCCGCGCGGGCGGCGTCATCGACGCACGCGATCCCTTCCGGACCGGATTCCGCAGCCGCCACCCATCGGTAGTCCGGGTAATTTGCATAGATGTGGACAATGCTCACCTTATCCCCGCCGAGCGCCACACGCTCCGTCAGATGATCGAGGTGAGCGAAGTTGATGGCGTGATCCATCCGCGGGGGAGCGATGGCGGCAAGCGCGAGCATCAGCGGCGGGACAAGGGGGTTCATGAGCCGGGGACGATCATGTTCTTGAGCGCAGTCCCGTCACGGAGAGAAGCAAGGGCATCATGCACCCCCTCGAGCGGGTA
>DASVIU010000048.1:0-2002 GCA_036386275.1 Bacteroidota bacterium
TGAGAAATCGGTCCACCCGCTTCTTGGGTCGCAGATTGCAGACAACCATGACCGTCGCCCCCTCCTGCCAATCGTCGCGCGGCGGGACGACACCGGTCTGCGCGTCAAAGGCGGGAAGATCGATGACATTGGGAAGCACCGTGATCGACTCCGGCTGCACCCCTCCCGAAGAGGCGTTCAGCTTCGCCGCGATGGAATTGGCGATCAGCGCAGAAGGGCCGCGAAGGAGCAGCGGTCCGAAAACCGGGTTCGTCTTCATTTCGTACACTGCATCGCTCCGTATGCAGCCGATCGAGACGGCCCGACACGCGCGGCCTGCCATGACGGCGTAGAGGTTTGCGTAGAAATGCGTCGACTGCACGATGTGCGGACGAAAGGACCGCAGGGCGGCCACGACACTGAGTACGCGCAGAGGAGGTGCCGAGAACCTCCCTATCCACCGGGGCGCTATCCCCAGTTCTTCCAGTGCTGGTTCATAGTATTCCCCTTTCGTGAGGCAAAAGATCCGCACATCCACGTCAGACCGGAGCAGCGCCCGGGCCATGTAGACAAGCTGCTTTTCCGCCCCCCCTTTCCCGAGCCCTCCCACAATGAGGGCAACGCGCAGTCGCTGCCGGTCGCCGGGTCTGTTCATGCCAGTCATGGTCGCACCTTCCCGCCTTCGAATTTCATCTTCCATTGGCTCGCAGACACCTCGCCGATCGCCCGGGACCATGCCTCGAGGGTTCTCCCCTCTGCGTAAGCGCGACACCGCCTGCGGAGCGCCGGCCAATCCATCGGATCGGTCAGCACCGCACGCAACGCTGCCGCAAGCGCAGGGACATCTCCGGGAGGGACGAGCCACCCACGCTCCCGCTTCCTGCCGATCACCGAGCCCGCCGCACCGACATCCGAGGCCAGCACGGGCAATCCGTGCACGAACGCGTCCAGCCACGCTTTGCTGAAGCCCTCGGTGAGTGACGGCTGAACGCAGAAATCGGCCTGCGACAGCGTCGCTTTGAGCTCGCTGCGGCCGAGCTGTCCGGCGAACCGGATCATCCCGGCGGAGGGGAGAGCGCCCGCCTGACGCTCAAGAGAACTCCGTTCAGGGCCGTCCCCGATGATCGTGATCTCCGGAAGGGGTTGGAATCCCTGGCGGTCGAGGAGACCAAACGCATCGATGAGTTTTGCGACTCCCTTCTCTCCCGACAGTCTCCCCACGTACGCCAGCCGGGGTGGTGTCCGGAGGCCGCGATCGAACTGCGGCGTTTCCTCCCGCAGCTCGCGGTCGGAGAGGGCCGTCGAGAACAGCCACGTGACACCCGGCGCGGGCGGCGTTTCGCCCTGCCCGGTGGCAAGCATCACATTCCTCCCACCGGCGTATAAACGCATCAAGGTCCTGGTGATCCTGTTCGCCATCGTGGTCTGTCCCGTTGCCACCCATGACCCGCTGTAGCGGACGATGAGCTTCTTCCTCAGGAAAAGAGCGATGAGGATGCCAAGCAAGCCGATGTCGCTCGGGACCGCCGTATGGACGACGTCCACCCGCTTGATGATCCGGACGAGAGAGACAATGTAGTACGGGAATCCCAGCGCGACGGACACCTTCCGTCTGAAATCGGTTCCCGCCGGACTCCGCAACGCAATGATCTCCGCGTCCGCCGGAAGCGGCATTCCCCCCGTTCCCGGCTTGTTGCGGCGATGGATGACGAGAGTCATCGCATCGAACAATGAAGACATCGCCGCCATCTGGAGGGGATGTCCGCCCTCGGAGAGCCAGCATCCATTCTCGTCCTGCCAGCACGGCTTAAACGCGATCGCGCACAGTCGCATGGGCTATTCCTCCCCCAGTAGCTCTCGCGGCAGCGCAGGATGGAGCGCGCCGCGTTCCGTGGAGCTCCTGATCAGTCTCATCAGAGGAACCAGCTGACGCACGTCCTGCGCGTTGCCCATATGAATGGAATGGGGGTGGCCGTAGACCACTGCAATGCCGCCGTCCGTGGCACACCTCCGGATCATCTCC
>DASVIU010000049.1:0-8490 GCA_036386275.1 Bacteroidota bacterium
GCGGCCATCGTCCCTGGGGAATTTTCGCCTAGTATACCGAAATCGGAATGGAAAATCAATGAATTCTTTCCCCGGAACGCGTTGATTGACTTTCAGGGGCGTGTTATCTATATTTTTGTCTACGCTGTCCGGCAGTCACCGCTTTATGCACGAAGGGAATTGTCTTTCCCTTTTTTGTTGTCCCCCAGGGAGGAACGAATGGCCGATCCACATTTCAATCTCCTCATCATCGGCGGAGGCCCGGGGGGGTATACTGCCGCGATCAGGGGGGCGCAGCTCGGCATGCGGGTGGCTGTCGTCGAGCGGGAGCGGGTCGGGGGGGTCTGCCTGAACTGGGGTTGCATCCCCACCAAAGCCCTCCTCAGGAATGCTGAGATCCTTCAGACCTTCCGGAGAGGAGAGGAGTGGGGGATCACCTGTGAAAACCTGCAGGTGGACTTCGGCAAAATCATCAAGCGGAGCAGGGGGGTGTCGGACCGGATCGTCAAGGGGGTCGAATACCTGATGAAGAAAAACGGTATCGACGTCATCCCGGGGAACGGCCGGCTTGTCGGACCGGGGACGGTGGAGGTGCGTGCCGGGGGGACGCCGGCGTCGACTCTCCGGGCTGACCATGTCATCATTGCCACGGGTGCCAGACCCCGGACGATTCCCGGAGTGACGATCGACCGGACGCGGGTCATCACAAGCACGGAAGCGATGACGCTCTCCTTCCAGCCGAAATCCATGGTCATCATCGGTGCGGGGGCCATCGGAGTCGAGTTCGCCTATTTTTATAACGCGCTCAGGACAAAGGTCACGATTGTCGAAATGCTCCCCGGGATTCTCCCGGTCGAGGACCGGGAGCTTACCCGGCAGCTCGAATCCAGCCTGAAGAAACAGGGGATCGAGATACTGACGGAAACGAGGGTGGAAGGGGTCCGCACTTCTCAGAAGGATGTGACGCTGACCGTCCGTACCTCCGGCGGAGACACCCGGGAGGTCACGGGCGACGTTGCGCTGATGGCGATCGGGGTACAGGCCAATGTGGAAAACCTGGGACTGGAAAACGCCGGCGTCACGATGGAAAAAGGGAACATCAAAGTCGATGCCGACTACAGGACGAATGTTGCAGGCCTGTACGCGATCGGCGATGTGATCGGTCCCCCCTGGCTGGCGCATGTCGCCTCCGCCGAGGGGATTCACTGCGTCGAAGCCATCGCCGGCAAGAAACCGGCGCCGCTCGACTACAACTCGGTCCCGGGATGTACCTACTGCCAGCCGCAGATTGCGAGTGTCGGCCTGACAGAAGAGAAAGCAAAGGCTGCAGGACATGAGCTCAGGATCGGGCGGTTTCCCTTCCGCCCGCTCGGCAAGGCGGTTGCCATCGGTGAGAGCGAAGGGATGGTCAAACTGATATTCGATGCGAAGTACGGGGAGCTGCTCGGGGCCCACATCCTGGGTTCCGAAGCGACCGAGCTGATCGCGGAACTCGTTGTCGCCAAGACCCTGGAGACGACGGGCGAAGGGATATTCCGGGCGATCCATGCGCATCCGACGCTGGGCGAGGCGGTCATGGAAGCGGCTGCCGCTGCGTACGGCGCGGCGATCAACATCTGAGTTCCTCTTTGACATCATAGCTGCGGGAGACCGATCGTTGCCGACCAAAACCGAAACGCGGCCGAAGGGTCAGGACGTCCAGCACACAGGGAACCCACCCACGGACGCCCTGGCACACCTGCCGGCAAATCAGATCGTCGGTGCATACACGAATGCGCTTTCCGCGCGCCTCATAGACTCGAAGATCCTTATCCTGCTGAGACAGGGGAAGGTCTTCTTCCACATCGGCTGTTCCGGACATGAAGTGGCGCAGGTCGCGATGGCACTTGCCATGCGCCCGGGTCATGACTGGGCATACCCGTATTACCGCGATCTCGGTTTTTCTCTTCAGTTCGGCTACACAATCGAGGAGATAATGCTTGAAGCCCTCCATCGCCGGGGGGGACCGAGCAGCAACGGTTTCGCGATGCCGTTCCACTACGGGCACCGGAAGTGGAGGATCGTCTCGCAGTCCAGTCCGACCGGGACCCAGTACCTCCAGGCTCTGGGGACGGCGATGGGGGCGGCGAAGGATAGCACGGACGAGGTGGTGTACGTCTCGAGCGGGGAGGGCTCCACAAGCGAAGGGGAATTCCATGAGGCTGTGAACTGGGCTGCCAGGGGGAAATTCCCTGTTATTTTTGTCGTACAGAACAACCGGTACGCGATCTCCGTCCCTGTCAGGGACCAGCTCGCAGGCGAATCGGTCTCCCTCATGGTCAGGGGGTACGGCGGGCTGAACCGGTACCACGTTGACGGTTGCGATTTTCCCCAGATGTTCAATGCCGCTGCCGATGCCGTGGCGCGCGCGCGGCGCGGAGACGGACCAAGCGTCATCGAGGCCGATACGGTCAGGCTCCTGGCGCATTCATCCTCTGATGATCAAAGGAAATACCGCGACCCGCGGGACCTTGAAGATGACCTCAAACGGGACCCCATACCCCGGCTGGAGCGTTTTCTGCAGGAGAAGGGGATCCTGACGGCGGCGGATTGCGCCCGCATCAGAACTGAAATCCAGACACGCATCGACAGTGCCGCTGAGTGGGCCGAGGGGAAGGGGCTTCCCGATCCCTCAGAGCTCGAGTCATCCGTCTATGCCCCCGCAGGAGCTGTCCCGGCGGGGGTGTCCACCGAAGCTGTCCACACCGGACCTTCGGTGGTGATGGTCGACGCGATCAACCATGCGCTCGCGGAGGAGATGGCGTTGAACCCCAAGATGCTGGTATACGGCGAGGACGTGGCGGGAAAAAAGGGGGGTGTCTTCACTGCGACGCGCGGGCTCACAGACAAATTTGGAAACGACCGGGTGTTCAATTCACCCCTTGCCGAGGCGAGCATCGTGGGAACCGCCTTCGGGCTTGCCATCAGGGGGGATTACAAGCCCGTGGTGGAGATCCAGTTCGGCGATTACATCTGGCCGGCGTTCATGCAGATACGCGATGAAGTGGCGATGCTCCGCTTCCGCTCGAACGGCCAGTGGACCTGTCCCATGGTCATCAGGGTTGCAGTAGGGGGCTACATACACGGCGGGCTCTATCACAGCCAGTCGATCGACGGGTTCTTCACACACATCCCCGGCGTGCGCGTGGTGTTTCCTTCGAACGCCGCTGACGCGAAAGGTCTTCTGAAAACCGCCTGCCGATCTCTCGATCCGGTGATGTTCCTCGAGCACAAAGGTCTGTACCGGCAGGGTTTTGCATCGTCGGCCGAACCGGGACCCGACTTTACGCTCCCCTTCGGTGTCGCGGCCGTGAAACGGGTTGGGGAGG
Source organism: Bacteroidota bacterium (assembly GCA_036386275.1). GTDB lineage: Bacteria > Bacteroidota > Ignavibacteria > UBA10030 > UBA6906 > Fen-1273. The sequence goes on from DASVIU010000049.1 coordinate 3,348, forward strand.
ACGTGACTGTGGTTACCTGGGGGATGCTGGTCCAGCGATCTCTGGATGCGGCAAGGAAGGTGGAGGCTGCGCACGGCGTGGGGGTCGAGGTCATCGACATCAGGACGCTGAACCCCCTCGACACTCAATCGATATTCTCTTCGGTGCGGAAAACGGGGAAAGTCCTGATAGTCCACGAGGACACGCTCACCGGCGGGTTCGGAGGTGAGATTGCGGCTCTGATTGCGGCAGAATGTTTCGAAAGTCTCGATGCGCCGGTTGGGCGGATAGCAGCGAAAGACACGCCTGTCCCCTACGGCCCGGGGCTGGAGAATGCGATGCTCCCGCAGGAGACGGATATCATACGCGGACTCGAGGCGTTAATCCGATACTGAAAATCACGCAGTTCTCTGGCGGGACTGAAAATCCCGCTGTTCTTACGCGGGACTCACAAGCATGGTCAAAACAGCGGCGCCGGAACAAAAGAGAGGAACGGGGGGAAAACTTTCCAATCCCGACAGGCTCGAGCTTTACTATTATATGCGGCTGGCGCGAGAATGCGATGACGCGATCCTCAGGCTCTACCGCCAGGGGAAAGTGGTGGGGGGCGCATACACCGGGAACGGCAACGAAGCCACCGCGGTGGGGAGCGCTTATGCGCTGGAGAAGCATGACTACCTGTTTCCGATGCACCGCGATCTCGGGGCTCACCTTGTGAAGGGGCAAACGGCGCGGAACATATTCCTCCAGCAGCTTGCGCGGGGGAACAGCCTCACGCACGGGCGGGACGGGACGGGACACTACGCGGATCCTCCGCTCCGCATCTACGGCAATGTCAGCCATCTTGGGGCCATGATCCCGATGGCGGTCGGGGTCGCCCTGGCCGTGAAGATGCGGAAAGAAGATTCGGTGGTGATGAACTACATCGGCGACGGCGGGAGCAGTGTCGGTGAGTTCCACGAGGGGCTGAACATGGCGGCGGTGATGCAGCTCCCCTTCATCCTCATCATCGAAAACAACCAGTTTGCTTATTCGACCCCCATCCGCAGGCAGTTCGCCGCCCAGAAGCTCTCCGATCGCGCTTCCGGCTACGGCATCCCCGGCGTCACAATCGATGGGACCAGCGTGTCGCTTGTCTACGAAACCTGCAGGAAGGCGGTGGACCGGGCCCGGCGCGGGGAGGGACCGACGCTGATCGAGTCGGTCACGATGCGGATGCACGGTCATTCCGCCTCCGATGATGCTTCCTACGTTCCGGTAGGGATGATCGAGGAATGGCGGAAGAAGGACCCGATCGACCGTTTCGAAAAGATCCTTCTGGCAGATCACCTCCTGACCGGGGAGACGAGAAAGAAGATTGAGGAGGGGATCAAGGCTGAGGTCGAAGATGCGGTCGCATTCGCGACGGAGAGCCCTTATCCTCCGGGGGAAGATGCCGGGAAGGGAGTGTACGCGCCGTAATGCCGGCACTGACATACATCGATGCGATCTCACGCGGGATGTGGGAAGAAATGGAACGGGACCCTTCGGTCTTCCTCATCGGGGAGGATATCGGGGCATACGGAGGCGCGTTCAAAGCAACGAAAGGGTTCCAGGAGCATTTCGGCCCGGAACGGGTCATCGACAGCGTGCTTTCGGAAGCGGCGATCATTGGCGCGGCGACCGGGGCCGCCGTGGCGGGTATGAGGCCTATCGCTGAGATGCAGTTCGCGGATTTTATCACCTGTGGATTCAACCAGATAGTGACCAACGCTTCGAAAATCTACTACCGGTGGGGGATACCTGTCCCGATGGTGGTACGGCTCCCTTCAGGAGGGTACATACACGGCGGACCGTACCACTCGGCGAGCACCGAGGCATGGTTCGCCCACGTCCCCGGACTGAAGATCGTCGCCCCGTCGACCCCGTCCGACGCGAAAGGTCTGATCAAATCCGCGGTGCGCGACAACAACCCCGTGATGTTCTTCGAGTTCAAATATCTTTACCGCCGCGTGAAAGGGGAGGTGCCTGAAGGAGATATCACCGTGCCGATCGGCAAGGGGGATGTGAAGCGGGAAGGGGGAGATGTGACGATCATTACGTACGGTTCGACGGTTCACTTTGCTCTTGAGGCTGCGGAGATGGTCTCGAAGGAGGACGGTATCGAGACGAAGGTTGTGGATCTCCGCACTCTGCTGCCGCTCGACCGGGATCTGATCATCGACTCTGTCCGGGCCACCGGCAGGGCGCTGATCGTGCACGAGGATACGCTGACGGGCGGGGTGGGGGGCGAGGTGGCTGCACTGATCGCGGAGCACGCCTTCCAGGACCTCGATGCCCCCGTGAAACGTGTCGGTGCGCTCGACGCCCCTGTCCCTTTTGCTCCCACGCTCGAAGCGGCGCACCTGCCCGACACGGAGAGAATAGTACATGCGCTGCGCGAGCTTCTTCAGTATTGAGTCATTGCCAGGCCGCCGCAGAGGCCACGAATGTCATTGCGAGCGGAGCGAAGCAATCTGATCGAACATCGTCACCCGTCATTGCGAGGCCGCCGTGTCAAGTATTGAGTCATTGCGAGGCCGCCGAAGGCGGCCGTGGCAATCTGGTCCACACTAGCCCCGAGCACACTTATGGCCCGTATCGAAGTCATCATGCCCCAGATGGGGGAGAGCATCACCGAAGGAACGGTCGTCAGGTGGCTCAAGAAAGTCGGCGACCCCATCCGCAAGGACGAGACGCTCCTGGAGATCAGCACGGACAAGGTCGACTCCGAAATACCGTCGCCGGCCGCCGGTATTCTGGCGGAGATCGTGACCCCGGAGAACGGGACTGTCCCTGTCCGGACGGTGATAGCCTACCTCGAGACCGAAGGGGCGGGAGCGGTGCCTGAGGTCCGGTCCGCGGCGCCCGGGCCACCCGTGAAGGAAAGCGCCCCCGTTCCGGCGGCGCCAGCCCGGCCCCCTGCGACCCCGTCCCCCGCCGGGGGGAGGTTCTATTCGCCCCTCGTCCTGAATATTTCGCGGACCGAGGGGATACCGCTTACGGAACTCGAATCCCTCCCCGGCACCGGAGAGGGTGGGCGTCTCACGAAGAAGGACCTGCTCGCCTTCGTGGCCGCACGGAAGAGCGGCGCGTCTCCTCCCCCGTCGCCGGCCCCGGCGACAGTCAAGGCCGTCCCCGGGCCCGTGACGCTGCAATCTGCCGATGCCCCTGCTCTCCGCGCAAAATATCCCGCTCCGGGGCACGAGATTCTGCAGATGAGCAATGTCATGCAGAAGATGGCGCAGCACATGGTCCAGAGCGTGCAGACGTCGCCCCACGTGGCGGCGGTGCATGAAGTGGACATGACCGCCGTCGTGAAACACCGCGATGCGCATGCGGAGGAATTCGAGAAGAAGGAAGGGTTCAAGCTGACGTTCACCCCCTACATCGCCGAGGCGGTCGTCGCAGCCATCAAGAAGTACCCGCTCGTCAATTCCTCGGTGGAGGGGGACAAGATCATACGGAAGAATTTCATCAACCTGGGGCTTGCCGTCGCCTCGGACAGCGGACTGATCGTCCCGGTGATCAAGCATGCGGAGGAGAAGAATTTCACCGGACTGGCCCGTGCCGTGAACGATATCGCGTCGCGGACCCGTACGAAGAAACTGTTGCCGGACGATATCCAGGGGGGGACGTTCACGATCTCGAATTACGGGGTGTTCGGGACCCTCATCGGTATCCCGATCATCAACCAGCCGCAGGTTGCGATACTGGGGACCGGCGCGATCCGGAAACGCCCGGTGGTGATCGACGATGCGATCGCGATCCGGTCAATCGCCTACCTGACGCTTTCATTCGACCACAGGATCGTGGACGGTGCGCTCGGGGGCATGTTCCTTGAAGAGATAGTCCAGAACCTCCAGCGGCGCGACAGGGAAACGAAGATCTGACGGGGAGAGAGAGAATGGAATTTGTGATACAGGAAGTCGCAGGTCCGCGTGCCCCGGGGAGAGAAAGGCCCGACTGGCTCAAGGTGAAGCTTCCGGGAGGGGAGAACTATGCGCGGCTGAGGGGACTCATCGAAACCCACAGGCTTCACACGGTCTGCGAGGAAGCGCGCTGTCCGAACATGGGTGAGTGCTGGAATGCCGGCACCGCGACATTCATGATACTGGGGGACGTCTGTACGCGCTCCTGCGGTTTCTGCGCGGTGACGACCGGCCGGCCGGCCGGGCTTGACACCGATGAACCGTACCGCGTGGCCGAGGCGATCCGTCTCATGGATGTGCGACACGCGGTCATCACATCGGTGAACCGTGATGAGCTTCCCGACGGCGGGGCGGCGATATTCGCCGAGACGATACGTCAGGCCCGCAAAGTAAACCCGACGGTCCGGATCGAAGTGCTCATCCCGGATTTCCGGGGGGTCCGCTGGGCACTGCAGCTTGTCATCGACGAACGGCCGGACATACTGAATCACAACACGGAAACGGTGCCGCGCCTTTACGGGAGGGTCCGCCCGCAGGCGAAATACGGCAGGTCGCTGGAGCTGATCCGGCGCGGCCATGACGCCGGCATGGTGACCAAGAGCGGACTGATGCTCGGACTCGGGGAGTCGCCTGAGGAGGTCCTCGAGGTGATGCGGGACCTGCGCGGGAGCGGGTGCGACATACTGACGCTCGGCCAGTACCTCCGCCCTTCGAAAGACCACCTCCCCGTGGAACGGTACATCCCCCCTGCCGAATTCCTCGGGTTCAAGAATGAGGGGCTTTCCATGGGGTTCCGCCATGTCGAGTCGGGCCCGCTCGTCCGGAGCTCGTACCACGCCATTGACTCTTTCCGCTGATTTCACTAACTTGAAAGGCTTTATCGAACCCAGGTACTTCATCATCGTTACGCGAGGAGCTGCAGCTGTGGACAAGACAACACGGTTCTTCAAGACGTCAGAAAACGAGGCAAAGTGGCACCTCCTCGATGCGGATGGGAAGACGCTCGGACGCATTGCCAGCGAGGCTGCGCGCCTCCTCAGGGGGAAGCACAAGCCCGTGTTCACGCCTAACTCCGACATGGGGGATTTCGTCGTCGTGGTGAACGCATCGAAAGTGAAAGTCACGGGGAAGCGGGCGGAGTTGAAGGAGTATTTCCACTACACCGGGTACCCGGGGGGAGCGACATTCGAGAGATTCCAGGATGTGCTCCGCAA
>DASVIU010000050.1:0-4320 GCA_036386275.1 Bacteroidota bacterium
TACGTCGGGAAATCGGCGTTCGCGCACAAAGGTGGGATCCACGTCGCCGCGATCAGGCGCAGCCCCGATTCCTACCAGCATTGCGATCCGGCCCTCGTGGGGAATGTCATGCGCGTGGTGGTGTCGGAGCTCTCGGGGCGCGCGAACCTCCTCAGCAAATCCGAGGAGTTCGGGTTTGAGAACGTGGACAAGGGACGGATCGGCCAGGTGCTCGACCAGATCAAGGCCCTCGAGGCGAAGGGGTTCTCCTTCGAAGCCGCCGAGGCATCGGTCGCGCTGATGATGCAACGTCAGCAGGAGAAGTATACCCCGCCGTTCGAACTTATCGATCTCACGGTCAACGTCGAGCACAGGGATGGCCGGGGAATTTATGCCGAAGCGACGGTTAAGCTGAACGTCGCCGGGAACGTGATCCACACGGTGGCGGAGGGGAACGGGCCGGTCAACGCGCTCGACACGGCGGTCAGGAAGGCGCTCACCCCCGTGTACCCGAAGCTCGCCTCGTTCCAGCTTGCCGACTACAAGGTCAGGATACTGGACGGTACGAACGGCACCGCCGCCACGACACGTGTCCTCATCGAGACGAGGAACGGCACGCGTCGCTGGAGCACCGTGGGAGCGAGCGCGAACATCATCGAAGCGAGCTGGCGCGCGCTTTCCGACAGCATTGAATACGGACTGACCACCAATGCATGAACGGGGCGGCCAATGAGGGCAAGCATCGCACTTCTTCCGGGTGACGGGATCGGCCCGGAAGTGACGCGCGCGGCGCACAGTGTCCTCACAGAGATCGCACGCCTGGGAGGGCATGACTTCACATTCACGACACACCTCATCGGGGGATGTTCCATCGACGCGTCGGGAGTCGCCCTGACGCAGGAGGTGCTCGCCTCGTGCAAAGCGGCGGACGCCGTGGTCCTCGGGGCTGTCGGGGGTCCGCGCTGGGACAACCCGCTGGCGGGCGTGAGGCCCGAACAGGGGCTGCTGGCGCTGCGCAAAGGGTTGTCGCTCTATGCAAATCTGAGACCCGTCAAGCCCCATCCGCTGCTCATTGACGCGACCCCCCTCAAGCCGGATCGTGTGAAAGACGTCGACGTCATGGTGGTGAGGGAACTCACCGGCGGCCTCTATTTCGGCACCCCGCGCGGACGGGACGAGGTCGACGGCCTGCTCCGGGCCTTTGACACGATGGAGTACTACGAGTACGAGATCCGGCGCGTGGTCGAGCTGGCATTCCGGCTGGCCAGGGGGAGGAGGAAGAAAGTCACGTCGGTGGACAAAGCCAATGTCCTTGAGACGTCACGGCTCTGGCGCCAGACGGCAAGCGATGTTGCGAAAGCCTTCCCCGATGTCACACTTGAACACATGCTCGTGGACACCGCATCGATGCGTCTGATTTCGTCTCCCGCCGGATTCGACGTCCTGGTGACGGAGAACATGTTCGGGGACATACTGACGGACGAGGCGTCCGTCCTTGCCGGTTCTATGGGCCTCCTTCCTTCCGCTTCGATCGGAGAGGGGGGGCCCGGTGTGTACGAGCCGATACACGGTTCCGCGCCGGACATCGCCGGGAAAGGGTGCGCGAACCCCGTGGGAGCGATACTGAGCGCGGCGCTCCTGCTGCGGCACTCACTCCACATGGAAGACGAGGCGGAGGCGGTCGAACGTGCCGTCGACAGCGCGATCGCTGACGGTTTCCGTACGGCGGACATCCGCGGCACGCACGGCACGGCGGAAGTCACCGGGGCGATCGTGAAGAGAATCACACTCAGGAATTCTTAACTGCAACCACACCACAAGGCAAGGAGAACGACAGAATGGCGCTTATCGATTTCGGCGGTGTCAAGGAGGAAGTTGTCACGCGGGAGGAATTCACGCTCGCCAGGGCGCGTACTGTGCTGAAGGACGAGGTCGTTGCGATCATCGGCTACGGACCCCAGGGGCACGGCCAGTCGCTGAACCTCCGGGACAACGGCGTCAGCGTGGTGATCGGTCAGAGGAAGGGGGGAAAGGGCTGGCAGGATGCCCTGAAGGACGGGTGGGAGGAGGGTAAAAATCTCTTTGAAGACATCGAGGAAGCCACGCGCCGGGGGACGATCGTGCAGAACCTCCTCTCCGACGCGGGGCAGAAAGACCAGTGGCCGCGCATACTGAAAAACCTCAGGAAAGGACAGGCGCTCAGCTTCTCGCACGGCTTTTCCGTGGTGTTCAAGGACCAGACGGGCGTGGTCCCGCCGAAGGATGTCGATGTGTTCCTCGTTGCCCCCAAAGGTGCGGGGCGAACGGTGCGGACGAATTTTCTCGCCGGGAGCGGCATCAACTCCAGTTATGCGATTTACCAGGACGCGACGGGAAGGGCCGGGGAGAGGGTGGTGGCTTTCGGGATCGCGATCGGGTCGGGATATCTCTTCCCCACGACGTTTGAGAAGGAAGTCCACTCTGACCTCACCGGCGAACGGGGTGTCCTGATGGGAGCAATCGCCGGGCTCATGAAAGCGCAATACGAGACGCTCCGGGCGATGGGGCACTCTCCGAGCGAGGCGTTCAATGAAACGGTGGAAGAGGCGACACAGTCGCTCTACCCCCTGATCGGCGCGAACGGGATGGACTGGATGTTCGCTTCCTGCAGCACCACCGCGCAACGGGGGGCGCTCGACTGGTCGAAACGGTTCGAGACCGCCGCAAAGCCTCTCTTCGAGCTGCTCTACCGGGACGTCCGGGCGGGTGTGGAATCACAGCGCGTCCTTGATACGTGCAGCGCCCCCGACTACCGCGAGAAACTCGAGGTAGAGCTGGGAGCGTGGCGGAACTCCGAAATGTGGCGGGCCGGTGCGGCCGTCAGGTCGCTCCGCCCCGAGAACTGGAAGAAAAAAACGTAGCGGCCGGCCGGGCCGGGGGGATCCCGCCCCGTTTCATATATGCAACGGCGGTGCACGCCACCGGTTGAACGGGCTTGATTCGGTTCTCCGTATACTCTATCTTCCATCCGGTCGGCGCGGAGCAGAACGGAATCCGTTCCGGTCTGTCCTTACGGCAACTGGTTTGACCTCGTGCGTTCCCTTCATCCTCACACAATCTCCAGGAGGCAGCATGAATATCGTTGATAGGGCGAAGAATATCATCCTGACGCCAAAGACCGAGTGGCCGGCTATAGCTTCGGAGGAGCCGAATGTGGGGCAGATTATCTCGGGGTACGTTATTCCTCTCGCGCTGATTCCCGCGATCGCCGCGATGCTCGGCTACGGCGTGGTAGGCCGCGGGATGACCTCTTCGTTCACGTGGGGGATTGCGATGGCGATCATCGGTTTCGTCGTCGCACTCGGAGGTGTGTACCTGACAGCGTTCGTCGTCGATTACCTCGCACCGAATTTTGGCTCCCAGAAGAACTTCGGGCGGGCCATGCAGCTTGTCGCGTACTCCTACACCCCCGCCTGGGTCGCGGGGATACTGAACATCATTCCCGTTCTCGGAGTGCTTGTCCTCATTGCAAGCATCTACGGCCTCTATCTGATGTACCTCGGGTTCCCCCACACGATGAAGACACCCGACGACAAGGTCGTGGTCTACATGGTGGTCTCCATTATCGTGCTTATCGTCGTCTATTTTGTGTTGACGGCGTTACTGACGGCGATCGTATTCGGGATATTCGGACTGAGCGCGATGTCGATGATCGGCGGGTAAGACCGTTGCAGGGCAAACGTGAGGGGCCGCCCGGCGCACAACCGGGCGGCCCTTTTTGTGGTACGCTACCTCGTGGGACGGAGGAGGATCAATCGAGCTGGACGCCGCGGAGGAACCGGGCGCTTTCTTCCGGGAGAGTGGTGTTGATATACATGCCGCTGCCGATCTCAAAGCCGGCAGTCCGGACGATGCGGGGGATGACGGTGAGGTACCAGTGGAAATACTCCCGCTGTCCCTCCCTCGCAGGGATGGACCGGATCGAGAAATTGTAGTCGGGGTCGTTCAACCCGTAGTGGAGCTTTCCGAGAACGGTGCGGAGCGTGACCGCCAGGTCCGTGATCTCATACTCCTCGATTTCGTCGAAAGACGAACAGTGGCGGACGGGAAATATCCAGAGGTGGAACGGCGAGAGGGCGGCGAAGGGAATGAAGGCGACGAACGAGTCCGTGGAAGCGACAATCCTGACTTTGTCCGCGAGTTCACTCCTGAGCGTGGTACAGAAAACGCATTCGCCGGTTTCGTCGAAAAATCGGATCGCCTCGTCCATTCTGTGGCGCATCTGTGTCGGAACGATGGGGGTGGCGGTGATCTGTGAGTGGGGGTGCGCGAGCGAGGTCCCGGCCGATTCACCGTGGTTCT
>DASVIU010000051.1:0-2488 GCA_036386275.1 Bacteroidota bacterium
CGCGAGGTTGTTTACGAACCTGAATCTTGCGCGGTACCTTTTCAATAGCGCATTTCTTGCCGTCAGCGTTACCGCGATCTCTCTCTTCGTCAATTCTATGGCGGGGTACGCATTCGCAAAATACCGGTTCCGCGGCAGGGATCCCCTGTTCAAGCTCCTGATCGCCTCGATGATCATCCCGTCGCAGGTGACGATGCTCCCGCTTTTCCTCATGCTCAACAAGATGGGGGTCATAAACTCTTACATCGGGGTCATCATCCCCGGGATGGCGAGCGTGTTCGGCATTTTCCTGATACGCCAGTTCGCCCTCTCGATACCCGACAGCCTCATCGAGGCGGCGAGGATAGACGGCGCCGGTGATTTCAGGATATACCGGTCTCTCATCCTTCCCCTGTGCAAACCGATTCTCGTAACGCTCGCCATATTTACGTTCATGGGAACCTGGAACGATTTTCTCTGGCCCCTCATCGTCATGACGGACGACTCCATGTATACGCTCCCCGTGGCCCTTGCGAACCTCTCGCTGGAGCACGTGCAGGATACCGAGCTGATGATGGCGGGGTCGGTCATGACGATCGCTCCTGTCCTTATACTCTTTGCCGCCGTGCAGCGGCACTACATCAGCGGGATCATGGCGGGAGGATTGAAGGAATAGGCCGGGGGCGCTCCTTGAATCTTGCGGCGGAACGTCGTACAATACACTCCGCATGTGCTGATTTCTCCCTCCCAGAACGAAAGGTATTCATGACCCGTCCCGCACTCCTTCCTGCTGTGCTGATTCTTTTTCTCGCACTTCCCCTCTTCGCCCGGGGGGGTCATTCTCCGGGCGATGCGCGGGGGGAGAAGATGATTGATTCCCTCATCCAGGCCATGACGATCGAAGAGAAAGTAGGACAGCTTGTCCTGCACGTGCCAGGGGGGCACGATTCCCTTTCCGACCCTTCGGTCTCCGCGGAGCAGGCGCACTTGATTGCCCGGGGACGGATCGGGGCAATACTTAACCTCTGGGGTGCAAAGGCGACGCACGAAGCCCAGAGGATCGCCCTCGAGCAATCGCGCCTGAAAATTCCTCTCCTGTTCGGGCTCGATGTCATACATGGCTACCGGACGACATTTCCCATACCGCTCGCGGAGGCAAGCAGCTGGGACACGGCCATGGTGGAACGGGACGCCCGTATCGCCGCCGCCGAGGCGGCCGCCTCCGGCGTCAACTGGACATTCGCCCCGATGGTGGATATCGCGCGCGATCCCCGCTGGGGGCGGATCGCCGAGGGCTCGGGAGAAGATCCTCTTCTCGGTTCGCTCATGGCGGCCGCCCGTGTGCGTGGATTCCAGGGGGGGGACCCCGCCTCGGATGTCTCGATCGCCGCATGCGTAAAACACTTTGCCGCATACGGCGGGGCCGAGGGGGGGAGGGACTACAACACCGTGGACATGTCCGAAAGGACGCTCCGTGAAGTGTACCTTCTCCCGTATAAAGCTGCGGTGGACGCGGGGGCGCTCACGGTGATGACTTCGTTCAATGAAATCGGAGGTGTGCCGAGCACGGGGAATCACGCGCTCCTCACCGGCATACTGAGAAACGAATGGGGTTTCCGGGGATTCGTCGTCTCCGACTGGACCGCAGTGACGGAGATGATCGCTCATGGCGTGGCAGGCGACACCGCGGAGGCCGCCGCCCTGGCATTCAACGCGGGAACGGACCAGGATATGGAGTCGGGCGCGTACCGGCTTTTTCTCCCCCGGCTTGCGCGCGAGGGGAAAATCACTGCGGCTCATCTGGATGAGGGGGTGCGGCGCGTCCTCCGCGTCAAATATGCACTCGGCCTCTTCGATGACCCCTACCGGCATAGCAGCGAGGACCGGGAGCGATCGACGTTGCTCAGTCCTGATCACATTGCGGGGGCGCGCGATGCCGGGAGGAAATCTATCGTGCTCCTGAAGAATTCCGGAGGCGTCCTCCCGCTGTCAAAAAAAATCGGGTCGATAGCCGTGATCGGTCCCCTTGCGGATGACAGGACAGACCCCCTGGGGCCCTGGGACGCTCTCGGCCGGCCGCAGGATGTCGTCACACTTGTGGACGGGATCCGCAACGCGCTCCCCCCCTCCACGCGGATTCTCTATGCGCAGGGATGCACTATCGAAGGAAACGACACGAGTGGAATAGCTCCTGCCCTGGAAGCGGCGAAGAATGCGGACGCGGTAGTACTCGCCGTCGGCGAATCAAGCGCGATGAGCGGAGAAGCCGCCAGTCGCTCGACGCTGGACATTCCGGGGATCCAGAATGCCCTGATCGAAGCCGTTGCTGCCACAGGAAAGCCGGTCGTCCTCGTGCTTATGAACGGCCGCCCGCTCTCTATCACCTGGGCGGAGGCGCACATCCCGGCGATACTGGAAACGTGGTTTCTCGGGGTCCAGACGGGGAATGCTGTCGCCGACGTCCTCTTCGGAGACTACAACCCCTCGGGGAAGCTTCCGGTGACATTCC
>DASVIU010000052.1:0-5790 GCA_036386275.1 Bacteroidota bacterium
CACCTGCTTGGCCATCTCTTTCCATGCGAGCTCCCGCTCATAGCGGACCAGATCTTCCCGGTTCCTGCGCAGGTCGTCGGTCATCTGGTCAAACGCCCGAATCAGCTCGCTGATTTCCCCTTCAGCCCCCTCGTGTGAAACATGCACATCCAGTTCTCCCTTCGCGACTCTTCTCGTCGCCTCGGTCAGCTTCTGAACCGGCGCGGCGATCCGACCGGCAAATGCGGCGGCGATGACGACGATCAGGAGGAGGACGGCCGCATATGTTCCGAGGAGAAGCGCATTGCGCCGCGCGGCCTGCTCCTCGCTCACCTCGGAACGGAACAGGGTCGGAACGGAAACCACGCCGATAATATTCTGGTTGGCGTCGAGGATCGGCCGGTACCCCACACTGTATTCGACGGAGCCGATTTTTTCCGTTTGAATGACGAAACGCTTTCCCCCGAGAACGATCTTTGCATAGACGTTACCGCTGAGGCGCGTGTCAAGAATTCCCACATCGTACAGGGTGGGCCGGCTGCTTGCGCGAAGCTGGTTGTCCGTGTAGATATTGAAATCCGTGCCGATATCGGAGGCAAGTTCCTCCGCCTTGAGCGGCGTGTCGGGGAACGCGGGAACACTCACCCCCTGCTCCGGGTGTTCGGTGATGTTGTAGATGACCCCCTGTGTTTCTTCGTCCAGTTGCTGCTCGAGAGTCTCCATCTGTTGTTCTCCCTCATAGACTCTCGCATAGAATGCGACAAACGTCAGCGGAACGATTGCGGTGACAAGGAGAGCGATCAACAGTCTGTCCCGGAACGTCACCCTGTACGGAACCCTCCTGCGCCACTGGACGATGCGCCACCACAGGATCAGCAGGAGCGCAATGATGGCCCAGCCGGCGGCCAGTTTCACGAGGCCGACGATGTGCCAGGTCGCGCCCAGCTCCTTCAGTCCCAGGGAGATGATTCCCGTCGGTCCGCGGCGCACAAAGAACGTTTCATAACGGTCACCGTCGATCTCTTCGCCCGCCCAGAGAGAGGATCGCGCAGAATCCGCAAATGCCTCGTTGACCGGCTCCGGGAGAGGTCGTGCGATGGGAACCAGGGGGTTGTTCGACGTCAGAAGGATCCCGTCCCGGTATTCGGAGAGAGTCACGCGGCGATAGAAGGACTCCATGCGCGCCTCCGAAGAGCCGCGCAGAATCGCAGGGGTCTCACCCCGGAAAAGCGCCTGCTGACCCGCAGCGACCACAACGCGCACATGACCAAGAAGAGCACTGTCGGAACCCAGGATCGGCATGGACCCTGCGTACACCTTGAGTGCATTGACACCCGTGCCGAAATTCCTGACACGGATGATCGTTTCGGAAGAAAGCGGGAGGGCGGTGTCAGCCTCCGTCATCCCCGCGATGGACGACCCGATGACGAACCGGCTTGCCTCGCGGCCGTAGGGATCGATCACAGTAAACATCGCGTCATATCCCTGGCTGCAGGCAAGACTGGAGGACCAGCGCTCGAATGCAATTCCCGCGACTTCCCCCGCACCCCCTTCGGAGAGACGCTCGCGGTAGCCTTCGCTTTCAAATCCATGCAAGCCTTCCTCGACAACATGTTTGAGCCATCCATCCACGGGCTTCAGCTCTTCGGCCGCGTATACCTCGACCCTCCCGCGGTCCTTTTCATGCACAAAGTCGTCGAGGAGGGGGTAGAGCATGACGACCGCGGTCGCAAGGAGGAGGAGGGCATAGCGGCGCAGGGCGAAGATATCCCCTCCAGCGGAAAGCCTCTGATAACCGCGGGCGGCGAGGAGGACCCCGAAACCGAAAACAAGGCGATAGAGGGTGGAGGTAAGCGGCGCCCCCTGGACTGCTCCGAACGCCACTGCAGCGAACGCGAGGAGTCCCCCCGCCGCGAGCCATCCTGCCGTAGATACCTTATCCCCCTCACGAGGCATGCACCATCGCGCAATTGCGAGCGCCAGGGCGATCCCGGCGAGGATCGTGCACGCGCCCAGGAGGAAGAAATTGAACACCATGAACGCGAGCCCCGGGGAAGGGAGGAGGACGCGGGCGTCAAAATACGTCAGCCCCGAGTCAAAGACCCCGCTCCGTATGGCTGCAGCATATCCGCGCAGGATCCAGAAAAGGAGGAAAGCCGCAGCAAAAGCGGCGACGATTCGTGCCGGCAGGGGAACCCTCCCGACGGGGTGGGTCGACGCAGGTTGACGGACCCACAAACGCACGACGAGAGCGACGTTGAGCGAGAGGGCCACAGTGGTGATTGTCAGTTCGCCGATCGATTTGGCGAGACCAAATCCGAACTTCGAAGCGAACAATCCGGGATCAAATGCCCCGCCCGATAGGAACCCCGAAGGGACATCAAGCCAGAGAAGAGCGTATCGGATACTCCAGATGAGCGCGGTGATCAGGAGAGCGCCCAGAGGAAAGTTCCGCACGGAAGCCACCGGCCGTGCTACGACCCACCCCGCGAAGAGGAGAAGGAGAACCGAAAGAGCGGCGTCGATCCTCTGGAAGACGTTTCCCAGTGAGTCGAAAAACATCACCCGTGCCGGGCGGAGCACGCTGACGGTCCCGAGGAATGTGCTGTCGGGTCCGTACATCGGGCCCGAGCAGTATCGGCTGTCGTTGACGGTCTCCCCTTCTCCCGCGAAAGAGAACTCCACCGTGGTTCCAAGCTCCCGTGACAGTTGCTCGTCAACTGCTTCCTGCCTGAGGAGGGGATTGTTCAGGGGTGCACTGGAATCGATAGTTCTCCGTATCACCCCAACCCCCCGGACCGTATCGGCGATACGTATGGGGATACCGATCAAGAGGAGTGAAGAAACCGGAGTCCGCACCACATACGTGAACGGGCGGCCTCCAAGCGCGCGGGCAAGATCTCCGGAGGGAACGGGGCCACCCGGCCCCTCCCATGCTACGAGCTCCCCCCTTCCGTCATACACATCGATCCCCACTCCCTCATCGCGGCTCAACTGGGCGAGCCGCTCAAACAGCGGTGTACGGTCGATTCCCCTGTTGAGGAAGAAGACATGGACTTCGGGACTCGCCGCCAGGTCCTCGACCAGACGCCGCAGCGCTTGCTGTTCCTGGGAAAACCGCGCGATGGCAAGCGACAGGTGCCCCCTGCATTGTTCCTCGCTCACCTGGTCCCAGCGGTTTTCGTACGACGACACCAGTCCCGAGTGAACGGCGCGTGAGATGCCGAGGAGCATGAGGAGGGCAGCGACTGCCGCCGCGGCGGGCGGGATTCTGGCCCGGGTCAGTCTTGCACTGAGGGAGGAAAAGTACCCGGCCAAGGGGATCAATAGATATTAATAAGGGTTATCACCCAGCGTCCCCCTTCAGGTGCAAGCGCAACATATATCTGCGCGTGCTGGCGGACACCCCGGAATGTGAAGGCCGCGTCCCCGGTGCCATAGGGAGTGCTCTCGGATTCTCCGTACGTCGTGAATGTAAAACTCACGGGCTTCCGGTCGCGGAGAAAATTCGCCAGGAGATAATATGCCTGATTTGCACTGTAGAGCCCGGTTTCACCGCCGTGAAGCGTGACTCGAACCTGGCTGTGAATATGGGGTGAGAAGATCGCCACGTTGCCCTGAGAGATGCCCCGCTGCACATCATCGAACACCTCACGGATTTCCATCTTCCCGGCCTGTTCGCTCTCCCCGGGGGGGAATGACGTGCCGGGGGAGAAGACCGGCACAAGCACGACAAAAAGCGCCAGTAGGGCGATTGTTCTCATGGGGGTTGTTCAGAACTGAAAATTAACCCACCTCCTGCTGAAAGTCAACCTGCCGGAGGTGACGGCTTCGCCGCGATGGCGTTACCGAGTGAAGTACGGAGTCCGGGGAGGTCCGTTCCCGTTGTCTTTGAGGAACTTCTCGGCATCGGCTTGAGAGAGGTGGGAATGCCACAACCAGCTGAACATAACGTGTTTCTCCCACAACGCATCGGCTTTCACCAGGTACAGATCCCCGCTGTACGCCCAGACAACGTACACATTTCCGGCGGTGAGCGGCGCTCCATGATTTGCAGACCAGTTGCCGGGTTTTATGAACCGGATGCTCCTGATGTCATTGCGCGGGCCGACGTCCTTGATCTGTGTGTCGCCCGGGACAAGGAAATAGTATTTTCCATCGTCACTGAACGACAGATAAATATCGACAGTGGAATCCTCGCATGAAACGACCCTGCGCCCGGAAAAATTGTACCCTGCCAATCCGGCATTTTCCATGCAGTCATCCAGCCTCACCTCGACTCCCCGCTCCACAGCAGCGGCAGGCTGCGGGTCACCCGCGGGCTCTCCGGGATACGGCGTGTATCCGGCTGCGTACCCCGGGGGCTCGATGATGACGGGAGGCCAGACAAGGTCGACCGGCCGGGTAATGGGGACGGGACGGAGGACCGTCAGGCCTCCCATCCTTTCAGAATGAAATCCGCGCTGACGTTCAGTACTCGCTCCGGCGGATTTCCTCCCTCCGCCGCCATTGTGCTGCGCCGGGGAGCTGTTTACGGCAAGAAGGATCGCACACAGGGTAATCAAGAAGATGTGGTCTCGATGCATGGTTTCCCCGTTCTTCTAACCCTGAGTCGGGTCTGGTGGATAGCAGACAATGGAGGAAGGTGCCTTCACGTCCGGCCACCATCGAACCGTCCGTGCGGCACCGTTTCCTCCACTGCTTGATTTCTGTGCCCCCCGCCTCATCCCCCTCTGCTCATCCGGGAGCACAGATTCAACAGAAACCCCTCAGTTGTTCCTGTGCGGCGTTACCGCCGGACGGGAATTCACGCCGCCCACCGCGGCGCGTTTCAACAGGGGGTTTGATTTCTGCAATTGATACGCCCAATCGAATTCCACACGCCCCGGGGATAACGCGGAGACCCGGAACTTTGCGTAGTGGTCATCCCAGGTCCAGACCACGTATGTGTGCCCGGCCGTAAGCTGGACATCGTGCATTGGGGACCAGCCGCTCCCTGGGGCTTGGTTGATGTCGAGTATCGAATGCGTCGGGCCCATGTCCTGTATATCGGAGTCGGTGTTGACATCCATGTAGCTGACGCCGTTGTAGTACTCGTACCACATGTCGCTGTTCTTATCGTTGTACGCAAGTATGGCATAGGCCGAGAAATCATACCCCGCAGACAGGGGTACGGTCCTGTAATCGGACAGCGCAACACCGTATCCCTCAGGACGCGGGATGTCGTATGCCACATCGCGGCTCAGGTCGCTCTCATTTCCATCATTGTCGTACGCCGTGACCGCGTAGTAGTAGGTGTTTCCGTTGACGGCTCCCCTGTCGATATAGGATGTACTCCGCGTCGAGCCTATCCACTGGTACTTCCCCTGGAAAGAGGATCCCACATAGACGTTATACCCGGCAAGATACGACTCCGGGTTCGGGTTCCAAAATATCTCGATAAAATTGTCCCCCGTTTGCGTTCTGAGTCCCGTCGGTGGACCGGGTGGTCCGTATTCAGGATGGTCATACATCTTGTGGCATCCCGAGACCGCGAGTAGACTTACTGCTGCGAGTGCGAGTAAAGTTTTCATTGTCGTTTCCGGATTGTGCTGGACTGTTATGGATAGACACGTTCAAATGACGTGCCATTCCGGTTCGACGTAAAAGTGGGCAACCGGCGCCGCTTTTGAAGATTCAGCGGAGTGGTGTGTATGGAAACTAATGCAGGTGTCTACGATTGAGGACGCGGGGAACGGATCTCAGACCCAGTATGCTTCGCCGTTGTTGATGACCCCGACGGGTTTCCCCGTCAGTTTTCTCCCCCCGAAC
>DASVIU010000053.1:0-6305 GCA_036386275.1 Bacteroidota bacterium
CATTTGCGGAGGAGAAGGTGGCCGGGGCGGGCCGACACCCAGACCTTATGACCCCGCAGTGCGAGGTACCTCCCCAGTATCAGGACGTAGTCTTCCCCGCCGGCGAATATGTCCGTGGCGTTGGTGAGCAGGACGTTCATCGGATCAGCCGTTGCCGTAGACTTCGCCGACGCCGAACTTGCTTGCCGCCCAGAGAGCGAGGTTTGCGGTAATTGCGGTGACAGCGCGGTTTTCGTCTTCTTTGCGGACGACGAGGTCATATGTATCCGCGACGAACTTCATGTTCCGGAGAATTTTTCTCACCTGAGACCGGGATACGGTGCCGTGCCAGAAGGCGATCTGGCTCAGTATCATCCCCCCGTGACGCCGCAGCAGTTCTCTGACGCTTATCACCTTCTCTGCCCTCGGCGTGCGGGGAACGCACATGTGGGAAAGGTCGGTGAAGTATTCGTCCCAGAACGTGGCGAATATCTTGTTCTCGGGACGCCTGAGATAGCGGGCACGTTTAAGGGAAAAATGCGCCTTCTTCCTCACGCGAAACCGGGGGATGACGGGATAGAGGTCATAGAGCGTCCGCGGCTGTGTCGGGTCTTCGGTGTCTCTTTCCCTGTAGACCCACCGTTTCCTCAGTTTCCGCCAGGTGTCCACGCAAACGACGGGAGCCTTGCGGCTGTCGATGGAGATGAATTTGTCCCGTTCCATTCCCACCACGGTGATCCAGTGGTTCCAACCGTCGACGCACAGGAGCGCCGGGTACCCCTTTTTCAGCGATTTGACGAGCTCCCTCTTCGCCCTCAACGAATCCTTGCGGCGAATCATCTTCATCTCGCAGTCACAGGCCTTCGCGGCGCGGGCGAGCTTGATCTCGTCAGTTCCGGTCCACCAGTGCGTCCCGGCGATGTGCGAAATCTTGTTTTCGTCCACTATTCTGCCCAGCATGATAAGCGCATACTTCAGGGCAAACGGTCCGCACTGCCACTTGTTCGGCTGAGGATACAGTCCCATCGGCGAGGTAATTTCCAGATCGAAAGAGGTCCTGAGAAGGCAATGGTGGTCCCCCGGGGGGGACCACATTACATCTCATAGAATACGCAAAACGGCGGGGATTTCCAAGGTAGGATTTTTGGCGTTTTTAGTCGATTCTGCGCGGTTTTTCTCCACCCTGGCCGGAGAGAGGACTCACTGTTGCTTCTTTGCTGGGGCAGTCTCCCTGAAAAAAGATATCATTCCCGTGTTCGGGGGAGTGTGACCCATCTGGCGCATCAGTGTTATAACCTGTCCCCGGTGGTACGTCGAATGGTCCACAACGTGCTGCAGAGCCTGTGCGAAGCTGTGCGTGAACTGCTCCCCCTTAGCCGTGGACATTGTAAATGTCTCCTGGAGCTTCCTGTCGGTCATCGCGCCGAGAAATCTTGCCGTGGCAAAGCCGGTCTGTTCCCACGCTGATTTGACATCCGCGATTGTCGGCACGTCGGGAGGCTTGATCATCCCTTTGTCGGGAGTTCCCAGCATCCGCGAGAGCCAGATCTTCTCGGCGCCGACCAGGTGCGTGAGAGTCCCGTGTATGCTCTTGTGGCTGCTCTTCATGTCCTGCATTGCCTCCTCCGGGGGAAGCATCTCGACCGCCTCAAAAATCCTGTTTGTTGCCCATGCGTTATACGCGACGAGCGTTTTTATCTCCTGCAGTGTCATATTCCCTCCTGTGTGAATTCGTCCGGGCGCCTGTGAGGCGGATCCGCCTCACCCCCGCTTTTCCACCTTCTTCTTCAGCCCGGCGATCGCCTTCAGTGCGTCGAGGGGCGTCATCGCATCGACGTTGAGGCGGGAGATCTCGTCCCTCAACGGATCATCCTTCATCTCGAAGAGCGTCATCTGGATCTCCCCCGTGCGTATCCGTCCTTTGTTCTTTCCTCCCGACTCTTCATGAACGCTCAGGTCCGAGCCCTCGAGGTTCTTCAGTATCGCCTTCGCCCTGTCTGTCACCTCGTCGGGGAGACCGGCCATTTTGGCGACATGGATGCCGTAGGAATGGTCGGCGAACCCCGCCGTCACCTTGTGGAGGAACACCACTTTGTCGCCGTACTCACGGACGTCCACCTTGAAATTCCTGATCCGGGGGAAAAGATCCGCCAGCTCGTTGAGCTCGTGGTAATGCGTGGCGAAGAGCGTGCGGGCACCGACTCTCTCGTGCAGGTACTCGGTGAGCGACCAGGCGATGCTGATCCCGTCGAATGTGCTCGTTCCGCGTCCCACCTCGTCGAGAAGTATCAGGCTCCGGGAGGTGGCGGTATTGACGATGTGGGCGGCCTCGTGCATCTCCACGAGGAACGTGCTCTCCCCCGCGCTGATATTGTCGCTTGCACCGACGCGTGTGAAAATCCTGTCCACGATTCCCACGGAAGCGCTCCGCGCGGGGACGAAGCTCCCGATCTGTGCAAGCAGGACGATCAGTCCCGTCTGCCGGAGGAAGCTCGACTTGCCGCTCATGTTCGGGCCGGTGATGATCAGTATCTGGTCGGAGGCGGTGTCGAGGTGGACGTCGTTCGGGATGTATTTCTCCCCCGGGGGAAGGAGCCGCTCTATCACCGGATGCCGCCCGTCGGCGATATCGAGCACGGTGGAGTCGTTCACCTCGGGGCGGGTGTACTCCTGATCCAGAGCCACGCGTGCAAGCGAAGAGAAGCAATCGAGGGTTGCCAGCGCCCGGGCGGTTTCCTGGATGGCATCAGTTTCACCGGCGACCGCCAGCCGGATGTCGTTGAAGAGCCGTGTCTCGAGGGCGAGTATCCTCTCTTCGGCATGCAGGATCCTGTCCTCATACTCCTTGAGCTCGGGTGTAATGTACCGTTCGGCGTTTGTGAGCGTTTGTTTCCGGATGTAATCGGAGGGGATCTTCTCCCTGTGTGTGTTGGTGATCTCGATGTAATAGCCGAAGACGTTGTTGAACCCCACCTTGAGCGAGGAAATGCCGGTCCGTTCCCGCTCCTTCCGTTGCATCTCTGCGATCCACTGCTTGCCGCTGAATGCCAGCTTCCTGAGTTCGTCGAGTTCTTGATTGTAGCCGGTCCGTATGACACCCCCGTCGGCGAGCGCGGCGGGGGGCTCGGGTTCGATCCCGCTTTCGAGAATCGCGACAGTCCCTGGGAGTATGTGGAGCCCCTCACGGACGTCCGCAAGGGGAGGGGTGGCGGCGTTTCGGATGGCATCGCGCACGTCTGCCACCGATTGCAGTGCACACTTGAGTGCTATCATCTCGCGGGGTGTGGCCCGCCCCGTGCACACCCGGGTATTCAGCCGCTCCAGGTCGCCGATACGCCCCAGGATCGGTGCGGTTGACTCGAGCAGAGGAACGGAGCGCACGAATTCCTCCACCGCGTCGAGCCTTCGGCCGATGGCCGCGACGTTGTTCAGGGGGTTGTTGACCCATTGTTTCAGGAGACGCCCCCCCATGGGTGTGAACGTCCGGTCGAGCACGCCAAAGAGAGTCCCGTCGCTTGAGCCTGTGCTGGATGCGGTTATCTCGAGGTTTCGCTTCGTTGAAGGATCGAGAACGATATGGTCGCCCACATCATACGGCGTAATCCGGCGTATGTGAAGGAGGTTTGATTTCTGCGTTTCCTGCAGATAGTGCATTGCCGCCCCGGCGGCAATCACCGCAAGTCTCCGGTCCTCGAGTCCGAATCCTTTCAGAGACTGCGTTTTCAGCTGTCCCGTAATGAGTTCCCGGGCATAATCTTCGGTGTAGATCCAGTCGTCCAGCGTGCTGTAGAGCCCGGTGAACACGCCGGCGAGCAGCCCCCGGAGTGTTTGGAGGTCGCGTTTCTGGACTATGATTTCCGCCGGGTTCACCGAAGAGACCTGCTCGGCGAGGGACTTGAGCGGGAATTCACTTGCGCGAAACTCGGCCGTCGTGACGTCCACATACGCGAACCCGGCAATATCGGTCCCTGTTGCAAGGGGTGTGGGAATGACAATTGCCGCGAGGTAATTGTTCAGTTTCTGGTCCAGAACCCGGTCGGAGAAGGCCACCCCCGGGGTCACAACTTCAATCACCTCCCGCTTGACGATCCCTTTGGCAAACCGGGGGTCCTCCATCTGCTCGCAAACTGCCACGCGGTAACCGGCTTTCAGGAGTTTCGGGAGGTACGAATCGAGGGCGTGATGGGGGAACCCGGCGAGCGGGATCTCGCCTGCCGCTCCGTTCCCCCGTTTCGTCAGCGTAATGCCGAGCACGCGGGAGGTGATTTTTGCGTCTTCCTCGAACGTCTCGAAGAAATCCCCCATGCGGAAGAGAAGAATCGTGTCGGGATGCTTCGCCTTCACCTGGGCGTATTGCTTCATCAGAGGGGTGGACATGGAGGCAATTAACTCAAATCCGTCCCGAAAATCAACGAACGGAGAGGGGGGAGTATCGGGGGGATCAGTTAAAGCTCATGATGTGGTAGCTCTCCCACCACTGCGAAATCGCATACGTCTTCCTGATAAACCCCGGGTAGGAGGGGGGCCTGACATTCGGGTCGGAGAGGCGGTCGTCATATTTGTATCGTTTGTAGAATCCGCTCTGGAGACTTGCAGACCCGTTGAATGTTCCGACCTCCCCGCGGGAATTCTGGACGATGGATCCGAGCACGCGCAGCTCGCCGTTGATGGGGCGCGAGGAATAGTTCTCGGCGGTGAACGAACCGGTCCGGGCGAATATGCTCCCCTGGATCGTCCGGTTCGTCGCCCCGGTGATATTGTCGGCCACAATCACGTCGTTGTTGGCCACCAGTCCCAGCATGTCGGCGCTGGTCCCGCTGCGGGGATCGTGCTGGTACAGTATGTCTCCCTGTATCACCAGGTTGTTGCCGGTGGCCGACGGCGTGCTGTACGAGGCTATTGTCAGCCGTCCGTCCAGTGTTCCCAGGACATTGACGACACCCGTCCCCATGATGACCCCGTTGAAATTGGGGTCGGTGAGGTTTACCGAATCGATGATGGGTCCCGTCTTGGTTTTCCGCAGAAGTCGCCAATCAGACAAAAAAGCCGGATTCTGAAAGAATCCGGCTATTACCATAGATCATAACGTGTTACAGTCGAAAGTCCCTATTTCTCCATAATCATGAATATCCCTTCTATCCGCCCCATCGGGGCGGAAAGCTGAATCCCCGCGACACCCCCCTTGACACGTTCAAATGTCTCGCGTGCTATCGAAACTCCTTCTGCAAACCCTTCTTCCTTCGTCGTCGTCTTGCGCATCCTCTCGAGTATCTCCGCCGGTACGGAAGCCCCCGGAACCTCGTTATTCATGAACTCTGCGTTCCGGTATGACACGAGGGGCCAGATCCCGCAGATGAGCGGTATCTTCACGTCGGCGATTCTCTTCATGAAACGCTCGAGTATGCGGATATCAAACACAGGCTGCGTAATCATGTATTCAGCCCCTGCTTCGATTTTCCAATCGAGGCGTTTCAGTTCTTCCTCCAGGTTGATGGCTCCGGGGTTCACCCCCACGCCGATGCTGAATCCGGTCGGGTCTCCGATCGGGTTGCCGGCAAGATCGAGTCCGTGGTTGAGACGGTTGATGACGTTCGTCAGTCCGATCGCATCAACATCGAACACGGCGGTGGCGTTCGGGTAGTTCCCGAGCTTCGGCGGGTCCCCCGTGATCGCAAGAACATTGCGCAGCCCGAGTGCCCATGCGCCCAGCAGATCGGATTGCATGCCGATCACATTCCTGTCCCTGCATGCGAAATGGAGCACCGTCTCGATCCCGATGTCCCGCTGTATGATTGCGGCCATCGCAAGTGCGGACATCCGTGCTGACGCGCGCGGCCCATCGGGGATGTTGATCGCGTCGATGCCGAAATGATGGAGCCGGCGCGCCTTCGCCACTTCCTTGAGCGGTGAGACTCCGCGGGGAGACACAAGTTCCGCGAGCGTCACGAACTCGCCCCTTACCAGCTTGGTCGAAAGGCGCGATTTTTCTGTCATCGCCGCCACGTGCACGGCTTCCGGCGCAGTGACCGTGAAGCTCGCCGAACTCCGGTCCATCCTCTTGACGGGCTGGAGCGCCCGCACGGCACGGCGGATTGCACGGATATGCTCGGGATTCGTCCCGCAGCAGCCGCCGACGATTGTCGCCCCCGTCTGTATGAAGCGTTTCGCGTACTCCGCCATGTACTCGGGGGATGTCATATAAATGTTCCGCCCGCCGATATTCTGGGGAAGCCCGGCGTTCGGCTGGACGGAGAGCGGCATTGCCGTGAGCGTCTTCAGGGTCTCGAGCGCATCGAGCATTGCGCGTGGCCCGACCGAGCAATTGA
>DASVIU010000054.1:0-3683 GCA_036386275.1 Bacteroidota bacterium
GATGGTGTGCTATTTTGTGCCGATGGGATCCGGTACGCACAAGCTCTTCAGCACGCCGTTCGACGATTTCACCTGCTGTCTCGGGACTGGGCTGGAAAGCCACTCGCGGTACGGCGAATGCATCTACTTCCATGACCGGGACACGCTCTATGTCAACCTGTTCATCGCCTCGGAGGTGAGCTGGCGCGACAGGGGGATGCGCGTCACCCAGCGCACGGACTTCCCGAACTCGGGAAGAACGACGCTCATATTCTCATGCCCGAAGCCTACCGGTGCGTCAGTGAAAATCCGTCATCCCTTCTGGGCCGGACCCGTCCGGATCGCGTTGAACGGAGAGACCGTCCTGACGGACAGCGCCGCCGCCGGCTATGCCACGATCCGGCGTGAGTGGAAGACGGGGGACACACTGGATGTGACGCTGCCCATGTCGATCAGGCTTGAGCCGTTGCCTGATATGAGCAACCGTGCCGCGGTAATGTACGGTCCGATCCTCCTTGCGGGCGATCTCGGACCTGTGGCGGGGACCCGCGCAGTCCCCCTCCTCGTGACCAACGGGCGCCCGGTCGGGGCGTGGACGAAACAGGTCCCGGGGCGTCCGCTCACATTTGAGACGCGGGGGGTCGGGCGCCCGGGGGATGTCACGCTGGCCCCCTTCTACACGATGCACGACAGGAAGTACGCGGTGTACTGGGATTGTGTCACGGACCGGGAATGGCAGGAGCGTGAGAACGAGGCGAAGTCAGAACTCTCGCGCGAGAGGAGCCTGCAGTCGCGGACAGTCGACTCGCTTCTGATCGGGGATGCGGCGGCGGAGCGTACGCACAGGTTCGAAGGGGAGATGACCACGATCGGGCACTACCGGGGGCGGACCTGGCGTCAGGCGGCCGGGACAGGCTGGTTCTCGTATGAGATGAGCTCGCGTCCGGGCGCCCGGCTGCAGCTTGTCGTCACCTACTGGGGGAGCGAGTCAGAGAAACGGGAGTTCGACATCATCGTGGACGGTCTCACAGTTGCGACACAGAGTCTCTCCCGCAATAGTCCCGGAAAGTTCTTTGACGCCACATATTCGCTCCCCCCCGACCTCACGAAGGGGAAGGGGAGCGTGTCTGTCAGGTTCTCCCCGCACCCGGGAGCGATCGCGGGGAAGGTTTTCGGAAGCCGGCTCGTCACACACTGATTTCTCCTAAAATCTCCGGATGTCGTATCTCGTCCTTTCATCGCTCCTCTTTGCCGGTTCGCTCCTCGCCGGGCTGCTCGGCGCTCTCACCGGTCTGGGGGGGGGCGTCGTGATCATCCCTCTGATGACCCTGGCGTTCGGGATCGATATCCGGTATGCCATCGGAGCGTCGCTTATTTCGGTTATCGCCACGTCCTCCGGTGCCGCCGCTGCCTACGTCCGCGAGGGGTATACCAATATCCGGATCGGCATGTTCCTGGAGGTGGCGACGACGCTCGGGGCGCTCGGCGGGGCCGCACTAGCGGGGGTCCTGTCAACGGGCGTTATCGCCGTCGTCTTTGGCCTTGTCCTCGTCTCCTCCGCCCTCCAATCCCTCCGCGGGTCCCACGACGATTCGGGGGCTCTCCGACCGGACGGAGCGGCTCTCCGCCTGGGTCTGAACGGAACGTATCCGCTGGAAGGGCGCCGCCAGCCGTACAACGTCACAGGCGTCGCGCCCGGGTTCGGACTCATGATCATCGCAGGGGGACTTTCGGGTCTGCTCGGGATAGGTTCCGGTGCAGTGAAGGTGATCGCCATGGACCGGATCATGCGGATCCCCTTCAAGGTATCCACGACTACGTCGAACTTCATGATCGGGGTGACCGCCGCAGCGAGCGCGGGAATTTACATTGCCCGCGGATATATCGTGCCCGAGCTTGCGATGCCCGTCATGCTCGGCGTCCTTGCCGGCTCGCTCTTCGGGTCCCGGCTTCTCGTCGCTGTGCGCACAACCTTCCTGCGAAGGCTTTTCGCTTTCGTCGTCTTCGTTCTTGCTGTGGAGATGATATTCAACGGCATCACGGGGAGGATATGACAGACGAGCAGCACACACCCGCGCCGGATAGGGACGAGGCGCTGGAGGCCGTCCTGGGGAACCTTCTCCGTATCGGCGTTTTCGTCGCAGCGGCCGTGGTCGGAGCCGGAGGCGTGTACCTCCTCATCACCCGGGGGGACTGGATTCCGGATTTCAGATCTTTTCAAAACGGCGGGTCTCCTCTCCGCTCCGTCCCCCTGATACTTCGGGGGGCGTTCGCGCTGCGCGCTGATGCAATTGTGCAGACGGGCCTCCTGCTTCTGATCGCCACTCCGGTCCTCCGGGTCGTCTTCTCGCTGTTCGGGTTCGCGCACGAGCGCGACTGGCTCTACGTCGCTCTGACGCTGATCGTCCTCTCTGTCCTGGCGGTGGGCCTTTCGGGTCTCCAGACGTAGGCGCCCTGTTGACTGTATCGTTATAATGTCATAATATTGATAAAGCCAAGGAGCCTCTATGCCGATTATCAAGCCTATTTCCGATCTGCGGAACAAGTCAAAGCGAATGTCGAAACTCGCTCACGAAAGCAAGGAACCAATATTCATCACGAAGAACGGTGAAGGAGACATGGTCTTGATGTCGATCGCCCAATTTGCCAACATGGAACGCAAATTGGACTTGTACCGCAAGCTGGCGGTTGTCCAGGCACAGAAAGCTGCAGGAGACCGCGGGAGAAGACTTGCCGATGTAGTACGTGATCTCCGGAAGAGGGTTCGTGAAAAATCCTAGGTGTGCCGTCCGTCTGCTCCGGGCAGCAGAAGAGGACCTATTCGAGATCTATGAGTACATCGCGGCCGACAACCTGGAGGCTGCAGAGGCGATTTTGACTCGAATAGAGAAGAACCTTGAGCTTTTGGCCCGGGAGCCGCGGCTTGGACGGATCCCCGGCGATGAGGAGCTCGTTCGCATGGGATACCGTTGCCTGACCATCGCTGACTACGTCGTTTTCTACACATTCGAAGAACAAACAGTCCTCGTGCACCGCATTATTCACGGAGCACGAGACTACCCCCGTCTCTTCTAGATGCCTCCTCCCGCAGAGCTGCGGCATTGAATACTACCCCAACCCTTTCAACCCGTCGACGACGATCCGTTATGGCCTGCCACACAGGTCACAGGTCTTCCTGGCCGTCTACAATGCACTTGGGCAGCAGGTTTCCATCCTGGTTCATGGACAACAGGACGCAGGGTCATACGATGTGAAGTTGGACGGCGGCAAGATCCGGCGATCAGAAAAATGAAAGTTGCCCCGCCTGCACCCCTCGCTTACTCCTCTCTCAGCCTCGGGTAGAGCACCCAGACCCCCAGGGCAAAGAGAAACGCGATCGCGGAATTGATCATCACTGCTGCAGGCTCCCCGAGCCGCGCGGCAATAATCCCCGACCAGAGTGCTCCCAGCGGCATGCACCCGAAAAAGATCCATATGTACGTCCCCATGACGCGGCCCCGGAGATGCTCGGGCGTTGACGTCTGGACAAGCGCATTGGAGAGATTGTTGACAAGTATCGTTCCGACGCCCGCTCCCGCCAGCAGAAGAAGTGAAAGGGGGAGCTGCCGGGAAAAAGCCAGAGAAAACAGAAGGACAGGGAAGAGGAACGACCCGGCGACGAGCAGGCGGCTGCGCAGGATATTCCGCCCGAGCGAGGCAATGAA
>DASVIU010000055.1:0-2439 GCA_036386275.1 Bacteroidota bacterium
TCAGCGCATGATAGCGCGCGTGGATTCCCTGGCGATGAGTTCTGTTTCCAGGACGACCCGTTCAACGGGGAGGAGCTTTGAAGACTCTATGTTGCGGATCAGGAGTTCCGCGGCTCGTTGACCGATCTCACGCTGGAGAGCACGGATCGTCGTCAGGGGGACGGGGTAGATCTTGGCATACGAGATGTCGTCGTTGCCGATAATGGATATATCGTCGGGGACGCGGATGTTCAGCTCCTTCAACGCCGTCAGGATTGCCAGAGCCTGTTGATCGTTGAAGCAGACGATTGCGGTCGGATACTCGTTCCGGGGTCTCTTCCTGAAGTAGTTCAGCGTGTTGCCATAACTTTCTTCTTGACGTGACCCGATGGACACGATCATATCCTCTTTGAACGCCAGTGTGCTTTCACTGAAGGCGTGCCGGAATCCTTCAATGCGCTCCTCGGTATGGGACGAGCTCGGAGGACCCGCAAAATGGACGATGCGCGAGTGGCCGCAATCCATCAGATACTTGACTGCTTTCTTGATTGCATTTGAGTTGTCGATCGTGACAACATTTGCCTGGATCCCTCTGACATCCTCCAGGAGGACAAAAGGGTAGTTGATCATCTTCAACTTGAAGAGATGCTCGATCTCGGCCGTCCCATCGACGAGCGGGGCAATGATCGCACCCTTAATGTCTTTTGCGGCGAAGAGCTGAGAAAATCGTTTCTCTGATTGGTGATTGTTTTCCGAACTGGTGATAAGGAGGGAATACCCTTTGCTGTTGGCATAGTCACGAACGCCGGTTGCTATTGCTGTGTAGAACGGGTAGTTCACATCCTTGATGATTATCCCGATGCATTTGTCCTGATTCCCGCTCCGCAGATTCCTCGCAATCCCCTGTGGACGAAAATGGAGTTCCTTCATCACTTCGAGAACATGGTCCCGGGTTTCTGTCTTTACCGTGTTTCGGGCATTCATGACGGCGGAAACAGTTCCTTTTGAGACGCCTGCCCGTTTTGCGACATCTTCTATCGTTATCTTCTTCATGATCTTTTTTGTCACTCTTTGGTGTAGCCAAATATAAGCAAACTTCTGAAACGATTCAATCGATGTTGCTTTTATTGTGAGATTTCGGTTATTTCCCGTGGTTTTCGTGGTTCTTGCCCACCGGCCTCCGGTCCGCGGCGGCATCTGAAATTTTGAAGGAGCCAGGCATCATGGAGGGAATCTACAGGGACCTGAGTGGCAAGAATGTCCTGGTGACTGGTGGCGCGACCGGACTGGGATACGCCATCGCAGAGGCGTTTGAAGCAAACCACTCGAACGTTGTCATCGTTGGCAGGGACAGAGAGAAACTCGAGCGTGCCGGAAAAGCGTTGGGAGGAAAGGTACGCTGTGTCGTCTTCGATCTGAACGAAATCGACCGGCTCTCCGACCTGGTGAAGGAGGTGACTGCTGCCGCAGGGGAGATCGATATCCTTGTGAACAACGCGGGGATCAATGTCAAGAATAATGCCCTGAGCGTTTCCAATCAGGAGTATCAGAACACGATCCTTACCAACCAGACCGCGGTGTTCGCCCTCTCCAGAGAAGTCGGGAAGTCTATGGTCGCTCGCGGGACTGGCAGCATCATCATGATCAGCTCAATGGCCTCCCACTATGGTATTCCGAAAGTTGTCGGGTACGCGGCATCCAAGGCCGCGGTCGAAGGGATGACACGAACATTGGCTGTCGAATGGTCTCCCTTTGGTGTCCGGGTGAATTGCATCGCTCCGGGATTTATCGCCACCGCGATGTCGTCGAGGGCTTTTGAGGACGATCCGGCAAGAAGGGAACGGGTGCTTGCCCGTACCCCCCTCGGCAGACTCGGTGAGCCGTCAGACGTGGCGAACGCCGCGGTGTTCCTGGCTTCAGGACAAT
The DNA here is from genome assembly GCA_036386275.1 of Bacteroidota bacterium. Classification (GTDB taxonomy): domain Bacteria; phylum Bacteroidota; class Ignavibacteria; order UBA10030; family UBA6906; genus Fen-1273. Next base: position 1,906 of record DASVIU010000055.1, read on the forward strand.
CAAAATATGTCACCGGGATTGTGCTGCCGGTCGACGGGGGTAATTCCATAGGCTTCTAAACCGCATTCCACGGAACATTGTGCCATGACCGACGAACAATGGGAAATACTCAAGAAGACGGTGCAAGGGGAGATCGTGAAGCCACTGCCCGTCGGGTTTATTATCGATAGTCCCTGGCTGCCGAACTGGTGCGGGATGAGCATCCTTGACTATTTTACGAGCGACGAGCATTGGTTCCTCGCCAACAAAAAAGTGCTTGATGAATTCCCTGATGTGCTGTTCCTTCCAGGGTTCTGGTCGGAGTTCGGGATGTGCACAGAGCCATCCGCCTTCGGAGTACGCTGCGTGTTTCCCGCAGACGAGTTCCCGCACGCTTTCAAGATACTGGATTCCGCGGGCGACATTGAGTCGCTCCCGCAACCGGATCCCCGCACAGACGGTCTGCTGCCGTTCGTTCTGAATCGTTTGAAGCTCGCCCAGCCCAGGATAGAGGCAGCAGGCCACAGAATCCGGTTCGCCGTTGCCCGCGGTCCG
>DASVIU010000056.1:0-3085 GCA_036386275.1 Bacteroidota bacterium
GTACCGCCCTGTTCTTCCTCTTCGTCATCGGCATCGGTATCCGGGCGCAGGTCCGCAAGCCCGTGACCGGCGTCGAAGGGATCGTCGGCGAACGGGGCGAGGCCGTCACGCCGCTCTCCCCCGCTGGAAAGGTCCGTGTTCACGGCGAATTGTGGAGCGCCGTCACCTCCGGCGAGAAGCTCCCCGCCGGCTGTACAGTCACGGTCGAGAGCGTCAGCGGCCTCACACTCACCGTGCGCAGGTCGGAACTACAATCCCACTGAAAGGAGCAGTACATGGAAATCTTCGCTGCATTCATATTCGTCATTATCCTGTTCGTCATCATCATCGCAAGCAATGCCATCCGGATCCTCCGGGAATACGAACGGGGGATCGTCTTCCGGCTGGGCCGGCTCATCGGCGTCAAGGGCCCCGGTATCATTTTCCTGTGGCCCGTCGTGGACCGGATGGTCAAGGTCAGCCTGCGCACGGTGGTGATGGATGTCCCACCGCAGGACATCATCACCAAGGACAACGTGTCTGTCAAGGTAAATGCGGTGATCTATTTCCGGGTCGTTCAGCCTGACAAGGCCATCGTTGAGGTCGAGAATTACCTCTTTGCAACATCCCAGCTTTCCCAGACGACGCTGCGAAGCATATTGGGACAGTCGGCGCTCGACGAACTCCTTGCCGAACGGGACAAGATCAACAGCGAGCTCCAGAAGATCATGGACTTCCACACCGAGCCCTGGGGGATCAAGATCTCGAACGTCGAAGTGAAGCAGATCGACCTGCCTGCCGAGATGCAGCGGGCAATGGCCAAGCAGGCGGAAGCCGAGAGGGAACGCCGAGCAAAGGTCATCCACGCCGAGGGCGAGTTCCAGGCGTCGCAGAAACTCGCTGACGCGGCACAGGTTATCGAAGGGCATCCGATCGCTCTCCAGCTCCGCTACCTTCAGACCCTTACCGAAGTCGCCTCGGAAAAGAACTCCACGACGATCTTCCCGGTCCCCATCGATCTGATCGCGCCCTTCCTCGACGCATGGAAGAAGAAATCCGCCGGCGGATGAACCCGGTACTCTTCGGCCACTCGCCCGATGCTCGCATCGTCGCCGCCCACCAGGCCGGCGACGATGGAATGCGGGTCTACGTGCGCACCGGGGAGACGATCGCCGCCGAGGAACGCCCCTTCTACCCCTTCTTCTTCCTTTCCGAACCGAAGCTCATCGAGGGATTTCACAGAAAGCACTGGGTCCGCAGGCTCGAGGGTCCCGGCGTCTACAACCATCTATGCGTGTTCGAAGAATGGTCCGCGATGTGGGACGCCGTACGCCACATTCTCGACTCGTACAACCGCCATGCCGTCCCGAGGGTCGAGGCGTACCAGGACCTCGACATCATCCATCTCATCGCCGACCCGGTCACGCAGTACCTGATGCAGTCCGGCCGGACGCTCTTCAAGGAACTGGCGTTCGGCGACCTCCACCGGCTCCAGCTCGACATAGAAACCTACACTTCCTCCGGACACCGGTTCAGCAACTCCGCGCGCCCGGGCGACCGGATTATCCTGGTGGCACTCAGCGACAGCACGGGGTGGGAGCGCGTCATCGACGGGCGGAAACACTCTGAAGAGAAGATGCTCGAAGAGCTGGTCCGCTCCGTCCGCGAACGTGATCCCGATGTCATCGAAGGGCACAACATTTTCAATTTCGACCTGCCGTATATCCTCGCTCGTTGTGTCCGTCACGGCGTGACGCCCTCGCTCGGGAGAGACGGGAGCGTCCCGCGCAGTTTCGATTCCCGCACCTCCTTTGCCGAGCACCCGTTCGAGTACACGGTCACGGACATTGCAGGCCGTCATATCATCGATACGCTCCTCCTGGTCCAGAGCTATGATGCCGTGAGACGGAACATGGAGAGTTACGGGCTAAAGTACGCAGCTCAGTATTTCGGCCTCTCCCCCGCAGACCGGACCTATGTCCCGGGGGAGAAGATCTCCTGGTACTGGGACAATGAACCGGCGACCCTCGTGGCGTATGCCCTGGATGACGTGCGGGAGACCGCCGCCCTGAGCGCCCACCTCTCGGGAAGCGCGTTTTACCTCACACAGATGCTCCCGTACGGCTACGGAGCCGTTGCGCGGATGGGCGCAGCCGCGAAGATCGAAAGCCTGCTTGTCCGCGAGGACCTGAGGCAAAAGCATGCGATTCCCCGTCCGAGGGAAGGAGCCCAGACAACGGGGGGATATACCGATATCTTCCTGACGGGCGTGCTCGGCCCGGTGGTCCACGCCGATGTAGAGTCGCTGTACCCGTCGATCATGCTCACCAACGCCATTGCGCCGGGAACGGACGACCTCGGGATCTTCCTGGATCTTCTCAAATCCCTTACATCGCTGCGCCTTGAGACCAAGCGGGCCATGCAGCGGGCAGAGGAATCGGTTGAGCGGTCCCGGCTGGACGCCATGCAATCGTCGTTTAAAATCCTGATCAACTCGTTCTACGGGTACCTGGGGTATAACCGGGCGCTCTTCAACGACCACGCAAGAGCGGATGAGGTGACAAAAACGGGGCAAAAGATCCTCCGGTTCATGATCGCGGAAATACGGGCCGGGGGGGGGAAAGTCGTTGAGGTGGACACCGACGGGATTTTCTTCGTTCCACCGGTCGGCGTGGACACCGGAGAACAGGAGTCCGAATTCGTATCGGTTCTGAGTTCCAGGCTCCCGGAGGGGATCACAGTGGCGATGGACGGACGAAACCGCAAGATCCTGAGCTACAAGAAAAAGAACTACGCCCTGCTCGGATACGACAACAAGATCCGGATCAAAGGCTCTTCACTCGTCTCGAGAAGCATGGAGCAATTCGGACGGACGTATGTCCACCACTGCATCGACTTCATACTTCACGGGGACTTTGACGGGCTGCACCGGCTGTATGTGCAGTATCACAATGCCATACTGAGTCACGGGCTCGATGTAAGGGATTTTGCCCGTGTGGAGACATTGAAAGACACGATCGCATTCTATGAGGAAGAGGTCAATGCCGGGCGGAGGAACCGGAGCGCCGCATATGCCGTGGCAATCGCCTCCGGGCGCCCCCTCCGG
>DASVIU010000057.1:0-4761 GCA_036386275.1 Bacteroidota bacterium
GAGTCCAGCATCTCCACGATGTAAGGTGCGCCGGCTCTATCGACGATGATGTTTGCAATATCGGACCTGGTATCCTGAGTGTGCACGATGAAGAGCTGCGTCCCTCCGCGTCCAAGCGAGACTGAGGTGTTCTTGCCGGGGGCAAAATCAAGCGTCTCTGAAACCATGGAAACAATCCGAGATCCGATGAGTGAAATCATTACTGTGTCATCGGGTATGGTCCTGAAACTGATGTCTTCTGTAATGGTATATTTCTCAATCCAGCTTGTGAGGAGCGGTTCGTTCCCGGGTGACGTTATCAGGACGAGGGAATCTTCCCTCGCGGAGACGATGACCCTGTCGATGACGCGCCCCTTGTCGGTGACGAAGACAGTGGAGACAACCCCCCCTGCGGGAAGGCCGGTGAGTGAGTTTGTGGAGAGCCTGTGGAGCAGATCGAGGCGGTCACTTCCTGTGACTTCAATCCGGCCGAAGATCGAATTGTCGGCAATCGCCATCCCGTTTCCGGCTGCATGGAATTCGGCTTCGGGGTCCCCGTCCTGGAGCTCCGTTGTCCTGCATCCGGCTGGATTCAAATTGAGCATCATAAAAGATAGCACCCCACCGTTTCAAAGTCAAACCGGCCGCCCCCGGGGCTCGCGCGGCGGATCAGGAGCTCTTACTTGCAAAGACGGCAACATTTGGGCATATTACAGTTCATGTACACACAAGGACGGAGTATCCCCCGATGCGATCAAAAATTCTCCTCGCACTTTCCTTCTCGCTCCTCGCCGGTTGCGCGACATTCAAAGAGCTTCAGCCGAAGCCGGAACTCTCCCCCGCTGAGCGGGGCTACATCGAGCTGAAAAACGACAAGGAGGATTTTCAGCTCGACCAGGGGAAGCAGTATTTCATCCGCTTTCCCCGTCCGCTGCACGATAATTTCGACCTCGTTCTCACGACGAACGTCAAGTGGTACATGGACACATACCTGACAAGGACGTTCGACGACGGGAAGGGGCAGATAGTCCGCATACAGGACGAGGCTTCCCGGGAGGATTCCTCCAGCGTGTACGCCGTCGACCTCTCGAGCGGGACGTATTTCTGGGTGATCGACACGGTCCGCCAGGACATCGGACTGCACCTGCATTACCGGTACGTCCCGCGCTGGCGTTACACGTTCGAAAACGAGTATGCCGGGTTCAAGCAGACCCTCTCCGGGAGTCTCGTCGATCGTTCCACCTACCTTTCCTCGCCGGGGGCGACCCCCATTGAATCCGTCGACTTCGCGAAGCAGCTGGAGTATGTCGGAAGCCGGACGTCGAAACTCACCGCCATGAACGAGCAGTTGAAGAAGGTCGCGGACCTCTTCCCCCCCGACATCGCGGCGGCGAATGACACGGCATATCAGAACTACAAGTCTCTCCGGGCGTCCGTGGAGGACGAGATCCGGTTCCAGCAGAACTACGCGGCCGCACTCTCCGTTTTCCAGAAAGAGAAGAATGCCGGCAACAACACGGGATCGTTTCTCGCGGACGCCGCCACGTATGCGGAGTTCCTCCGCCAGCATGACCGGTACCCCGCCCCCATCGTGGAAAAGGCGAGAAAGGCGATCATGCTCCGTCTCAACGATGCCGTTCCGTACTACGAACAGCAGATCAGGAACAAGAAGGATGTGAAACCGATTGTTCTCGATCCCCGCCTGGAACCGGTGCAAAATCTTTATGCCGCCTCGGGCCGGCCTGTTCCTCCCGCTTTCGAAGCCCTCCGCTCGTTCGTAGAGAGGTTTAACCTGGAGGCTGCAGGCCTCCAGACGGCGACGGTTCGGCTCAGGGAGCTGCACGCTCTCCTGGATAAAACGACCTCCCCCCCGGCGGGATCGTTCTACGGGAATATCGAGGCTTCTGCGCGTGACATACGGGCGGGCATCCCCCCGGCACAGGCCGTCGCGAGCGAGCGCTACAGGGGACTCGAAGCCGCTTCTCTCCTCGCACTGGAGCTCGGGAAGGCGGGCGAACAGGCGGACGATTTTCAGGCACTGTTCGGATCAGGCGCTCAGATCGCCGCGGACATCACGGCGCGCTCATGGTGGGCCGCGGAATCGAAAACACACGACCTGTACGTGGGGAAAGACGGGAGGACATATGCCAGCGTCGAACGGCACCGGGACAAGCTGGTCAGGTGGTTTGAATCCGACATATTCAACGGAGTCCGGAACGCGACACGCGAACGTCTTGATGCGTTCGTCAAACTGAATGAATCGACGTTCACGAACGTTCCCCTGTTGTACGCCGACTCGGCATTCCAGCCCGCGTATGCACTGACGTTCAGCGCGTCCGGGCAGGCGGCGCTCGCGCAGAAGAAGAGTCAGATCGACGAGTACATCAACAGGGTGAGGCATTTCCAGTTCCCCGAGGCGGCGATCCGGACGATCTATGCCGACTTCACGCGCGACATGAACGTCCCGGAGGGAGTCGACAGGGCCCGCGCCGTCGTGGAACACGGGAAGGAGTACAAGGGGAACGACAAGCAGATAACCTCGATCGTGAGCGAGTGCGATCCCACCGCGGCGAAGTGGATTGTGCACCCGAAAGAATACCGCCGTCTTCTCGCACTGCCGGTGACAAGCAACAGGAAGGGCTCCAATGACTACGTGTTCCGGATCAGGCTCCAGATCCCGTCCGACGCGCAGTTCCCGGTTTTCGACGTGAACATCAAACTTCCCAGAGAGCTCGCCGAAGGGGCCGGCCGGGAACAGTGGTACGATCTGATCACGATCAACAACACCCCGATCAAGAACGAAGGCCGGTTCCGCATCACCTCTCCCACGTCAGACAACGGGTACGAATCGCAAATCACCCCCGTGCAGATGGACAAGGAAGGGCGCAACATACTCGAGGTCCGGTTCAAGAAATCGTCGTACAGAGTGTACGAAATCAGTGCCATGGCGCAGGTCCCGATCATGAAAAAGAACTGAGGACGGTTCAGAATGAAGAACAAACGGCTCATTATCATTCTCGGCGCGGTGGCGCTTGTCGTCATCGGCGTTGTTGTCTACCTCATTTTCCACCGGCCTGATCTCTCCGAGAGCGTCGTTCTTCCGTACATCGCGCACCAGAAACCCGCGATCGACCCGCACCTCCCGGGACCGACACCCCTTTCCGACAAACTCGACGAGGTCCAGTTTGACGGCCTGTTCGACCTGTCGGCGAACCCGAGCGGGATCGTGTACCAGGACGGGCTCGGCGAACTCGTCGGTGTGGACCAGGACAACGTCGTCACGGTCCGTCTGAAGCCGAACAAGCGGTGGAGCGACAGCTATCAGATCACGGCAAAGGACGACCGCTACACGATTGCGAAATCCCGCGACCACTTCTACGCGGCCGCGGACCTGCAATTCACGATACGCAGGATTATGACGCTGGGGAGCCTCTCCCCAGACTACATCCTTCTGATCCAGGCGATGGAATCGCCGGGGTTCGAAGGACCCGATGACCAGGGAGTGATCCGCTTCAAGTTCAGGCAGAACAGGATCTGGAAGGAGGCGGACATCAAAGAGAGCCTCTCGTTCAAAATCCTCCCTGACGGATCCGCGATGAACGCCCTGAATTACACGGTCGGGACCGCGGCCTACATGCCGCTTCCGCCGAAAGAGGGGGTGTCGAACTACTTCAGGACACCGGATGGAGGCGCTGCGATCCCCGGCCTCACGCTCGCCCCCTTCATCGACAACAGCACCTATACGACCGAACTCAGAAACGGCGCGATCAACGTCCTCCTGGAATCTCCTTTCGGGGCCCTCTCCCCGATCCTGACGGACAGCAGAAAGTTCTTCGCGAAATCAAACATCAGCACCACGATGTTCGCGGTGCTCTTCAATACGGGGCGGCTCTCACGCGATCAACGGACGCAGCTCCGGAAGCTGCTCGACAGCAGGCTGGTTGCCGACCGCTTCTTCAATGTCGGGACACCCCAGCAGCGCCACATTCAGGACTACAAAGGGAACCGGGACAACTACGCTGACTATGTGAACCACAGCGTCTTCCCGACCTCTTCGTACTACATCGAGGAGAAAATCGTTGAGCCGCCCCCGGCCGCTGACAACACTCCCGCGGACCTCTCGATTCTTCCGGACACCGTCCGGATCAAGGCATGCACAAATTTCGGGTTCCGTGAGGAGTATTCGGAGCTTGCCGACATATTGAACGACCCCGCGGTCACGAGGGGGAAGGTGAAGGTGACGATTGTCGGGAACGAAGACATACAGCGGGGGAACTACGATGCGGTCGTGGTTGCCTTTAGTGGGTACAGGAGCAACTTCCTGTTCGATCTCTATGACATATTCCTGCGGCAGCCGGATCTTGTGACGTACCGGATCAACCTGGAGGTCTCGGAGGACGCCAAAGGGATGCCGGCGGTGGCCCCGGGGTCGTTCCGGAGAGGGAACAACTTTTTTGCCCTGGACGCGGGCGCGGATTCGCCCGACAGAGCGGACGTCAACCAGTTCCTCCAGTATGTCTACGGATTCATGTCCACGCGTAACATCGGCGACAAGCAGGAGTATGCCCGGCGCATCGACCAGCTCGAACACGGGCTGAGCCTCGGCGCCTGGCTCTTCTCTGTCCCGTCCCTCGCCTATTTCAGCACCCAGCTTGACAGCACAAGCATCAGTCTTTACGGCGTTGCCTCCCAACTTTCGACGATCAAGCAATGGCGGGAAACCCCGGAACGCTGACCGGAGGAGGACGTCCGCTCAGACCGGCGATGAGCATCGCCGGCCTG
>DASVIU010000058.1:0-5150 GCA_036386275.1 Bacteroidota bacterium
GAACGGGAGCTCGTTGATGCTGACGAGCTGCGCCTCGTCGCCGAACGTGACAAGCGCGATGTAGTCTCTCGGGAAGCGCGTCAGGATGAGTTCGCTCAGCGCCAGGGCGACCTGCTTGGCAGGAGTGATCCGGTCTTCCCCGTAGAGGATCATGCTGTGGCTGATATCGATCATCAGCACGGTCGCGCACGTCGTCTGGTGCTCGGTTTCATAGACCTCGAGGTCCTCTTCTTTCAGCGTGAAATCATCGATGCCGTCGCGGCGAAATGCGTTCGTCAGCGTTGACGTCAGGTCGATGTTCGTCGGCTGGTCGCCAAACCGGTACTTCTTTGTTTCGCTGAGCCTGTCGACGCCGGAGCCCGTGTAGGGGGTATCATGGCTCCCCGAAGGGGCTTTCTTGAGGGATGTAAATATCTCCCGGAGCGCGTCCTGACGTATGCGCTGTATGCCTTTGCCTGTCAGCTGGATGCCTGTTTTCGCTTCCTCGATGAGTCCCATCTCCCGGAGCTTGTCGATCAGCTCGTCCATCGTCATGTTCTCGTCAAACAGGCCGTATTCCTCCGCGAGCTGCTTGAGCCATTCCAGCGCCTCCTCCACCTCGCCGTTGGTCTGCACGGCCAGGTAACTGAAGAGAGAGACCAATTGCTGGAGGCGCTGCTCATCGGTCGTCGATTCGGGCCGCCACTGTGAATAACGGAATCGCATGATCAGTCGTCCTCGTACATTTTACCCTGCCCTGTGAATATGCTCCCCACGAGATCCTTGTACGCGGTCCGGTGGTCCATTTCGTCCTTGGCGATCTTGGAGCTCTGATGGAGCCCGTCGAGAACGAACTCCATGACAGAGGGAAGCTCGTAGTGCTCGTCCAAGTTCTTCATGTACTTCCGCGTCAGTTCGCGCAGGCCCCGCACCTTGTCGAGCTCCTTCGTGTAGGAGGCGATCGTCATGTCGTCGGCGATCTCAACGGCGTTCCCGGTTTCGAAGTACTGTATGATCTTCCCGTACTCGGGGTCGTCGGGCGACTGCTTTGCCCCCTGTCCTTCGCCGGACGGGCGCGAGCGCTTGCGGAGAGGGTCGGGGAAATAGCGCTTGAACGTTTCGCGCACCGCTTTCCCCACCAGCGCCTTGCTCACCTTGACCGACCCCTCCTGCTCCCCCTCGAAGACGAGCTCGATCTTTCCGGTCAGGCCCGGCAGGACGTGCGGCAGGTCGCAAATCCGCGGGACGACGACGTCCTCTCCGATGAGTATCGCACGCCGCTCGGCGTTGCTGATCAGGTTTTCCATCGCGGCGATCGTCAGGCGTGCGCTCACGCCCGATTTCTGATCGACGAATTCGCTCTTCCGGGCCTCGATTGCGATCTGCTCGACGATCTCACGAAAGAAATGCGGAACGCGGATATCCTTCCCCTCGCGGGAGATGTGCGCCTCCTGCTCGGTGATTTTGATGGCATCGTCGAGCGATCGGGGATAGTGCGTGAGTATCTGGGAATCAATCCGGTCCTTGAGCGGGGTGATGATGTTCCCGCGGTTGGTATAGTCCTCCGGATTTGCCGTGAAGACGAGCATGATGTCCATCGGGATGCGGATGTTGAACCCCCGGATCTGTATGTCCTTCTCCTCGAGTATATTGAAAAGTCCGACCTGTATGCGGGGCTGAAGATCGGGGAGCTCGTTGATCGCGAATATCCCCCGGTTGCACCTCGGAATGATGCCGAAGTGGATGGCGCCTTCGTGAGCATAGTGGAGACGTTGCGCCGCGGCCTTGATCGGGTCGATGTCGCCGATCAGATCGGCGATCGTGACGTCGGGGGTCGCAAGCTTCTCGCCGTATCTCCGGGTCCGGTGGATCCAGTCGACAGGCGTGGCGTCGCCCCGTTCACCCACAAGGTCGACGGCGAATTTGCTGACCGGCGCGAACGGATTGTCGTTGATCTCGCTCCCCCTGACGACGGGGATGTATTCGTCGAGAAAAGAAACAAGCTGACGTACGATGCGCGTCTTGGCCTGCCCGCGGAGACCGAGGAGGATGATGTCGTGCCTGGCGAGTATCGCATTGACGAGCGCGGGAACGACGGTCTGGTCGTACCCGATGATCCCCGGAAACAGGCTTTCCTTCGCACGCATCTTCCGAATGAGATTGGCGCGGAGCTCGTCCTTCAGGGGGAGAACGCGGTAGCCACTCTCACGCAATTCGCCGAGTGTCGCTGGTTGATTCATATCATCCTTCGATCGGTCATTTGGTCCGGCCTGAGATTCGTTCTCCCGGCCAATGTAGGCGCTGCCGGCCTGACTTTCAAGAGCCCGCCCTGCGTTGCTATTTCACCCGAAAGTTGCTACCATTGCAGACGGCCGACATGCAGGGTGTAATACATAAAACGCTCATCATCCGCTTAAGTTCCGTCGGCGACGTCGTCCTCGCCTCGCCGCTCCTGCGCGCACTGCACGGGCGTTACCCGGACTGCCAGATCGATTTTCTCGTGAAGGCGGAGTACGCCGACCTCGTGCGATTCAATCCGCATGTCGCGCATGTGATACGATTCCCGGGCGGTGGGACGCTCGGGGACCTCGTCCGACTCCGCCGCACGGTCATATCCTCCAGGTATGACCTCATTATAGACATCCACGACAGCATACGGAGCCGTTATCTTTCGGCAGGGGCCGGAAAGGTGACGCGCGTGAACAAAAGAAAGATCGCAAGGACGCTCCTTGTCAATTTCAAGCTGGACGTGTATGACCGATTCGGCGGGTCACCGGACGTCGCAGCCCGGTATCTCGAAACCGTCCTCCCGTGGGGGATTGAAGACGACGGGGGGGGGCCGGAGTTGTTTTTCCCCCCCGATGTCCGCACGGCGGTCGAAAATCTTCTGAGCGCTGAGCACATCCCCCCCGGCACGATGTGCCTGGGGGTCTGCCCCTGTGCCCGGCACGGGAACAAGATGTGGCCGGGGGAACGGTTTGCGGAATCGGCGGGGCGCCTGGCGGAACGGTACGGCCTCCCCGTCCTTCTCTTCGGCGGGGCGGACGAGAGGGAAATGTGCGGGGGAATCGAGGCAATGATCAACGGGGCACATCCCCGCGCACGCGTCCTGAACCTCGCGGGACGCCTTTCGCTCCTGGAGACAGCCTGCGCGATGGACCGGTGCGCGGTGGTCCTGGCAAACGATACCGGGCTGATGCATATCGCCGAGGCCCGGGGTGTACCTGTCGTTGCAGTCTTCGGTCCGACAGTCCGCGAATTCGGTTTCTTCCCGAGGGGAGCGCGCGCAACGGTGGTCGAGCATCCCGGGCTCTCCTGCCGCCCGTGCACGCACATCGGACTCCCCCGCTGCCCCCTGGTCCATTTCCGGTGCATGAAGGAGATCACACCGGAGACGGTGATCCGCGGTGCTGAACGGTTCCTGCTATGAAACGATTCTGGGAAGCAGCCTACAGCTTTGTAGTCATCCCCTTTTTCTGGATCGTCGTGAGGGGAATCGGCCTCGTCAACGCCAAGACCCGCCGCGGCATCCGGGGGCGGGACACGCTGTTTGCCGACCTCGAACGCCAGATCGCCCTTCTCGCTCCCGGCCCCCGCGTCTGGTTCCATTCCTCTTCGATGGGGGAGTTCGAGCAGGCGAAGCCGGTGATCGCGGAGCTGAAGCGGCGCCATCCCGGGACGCTCGTGGTGGTTTCATTTTTCTCCCCGTCGGGATACGAGCACTCGCGCAAGTACCGGCTGGCGGATGTCATTACATATCTTCCGTTCGACACGCGGAGGAACGCGCGGAGATTCCTCGACCTGGTCCGTCCCGACGCTGCGGTCATGGTCCGCTATGATATCTGGCCCAATCACATCTGGGAGCTTCACCGGAGGGGGATCCCCACGCTGATCGCGAACGCCACGATGCACCGGCGTACGAATCGGCGCCTCCCCCTCTCGCGCAGCTTCCACCACAGTGTCTACAATGAGATCGACGAGATACTCACCGTCACCGCGTCCGACGTTGAAGCATTCAGACAGTTCTCGCTCGATTACCCGACGCTTCAGGTGATCGGCGACACCCGCTACGACCAGGTGACCGCCAGGAGCGCGGAGGCGAGAAAACGCAACATCATTCCCCCCGCGATCACCGCGGGGAAACGTGTCGTGGTGATCGGCAGCAGCTGGCCGGAGGACGAGGAAGTGGTGATCCCCGCCTGCCTCCGCCTGCAGGCGGAATCGGGAGATATCCTGGTGATCGTCGTCCCGCATGAACCGTCGGAGGAGCACATCGAGGGGCTGGAGCGGGATATCGCCGGGAAAGCCCCGTCCATACGGTTTTCGGGGCTGAACGAATATGCAGGGGAAAACATCGTGATTGTCGACAGCGTCGGCATACTCCTGATCCTCTATGCCCACGCCCACATCGCGTACGTCGGCGGGAGTTTCCGGCAGGGAATACACAATGTGCTGGAGGCGGCCGTGTTCGGGATCCCCGTCCTTTTCGGCCCCAGGCACATGAACTCGCATGAACCGATCATGCTCGTGGAATGCGGAGGGGGTTTCGTCGTGGAGGATACCGACGAAATGTACCGGACGTTGAAAAACCTGCTTGACGATCCCGTGGCGCGAAGTGCATCGGGAGAGCAGGCGGCAAAGTTCGTAGAGCTGCATACCGGCGCGACTGCCAGGTTTCTCGAACATCTCGAACGGAGGCTCGCTCCCAGGCCATGAAGATTGCATACCTTGACACTGTCGGCGGAATAGCCGGCGACATGACGATGGCGGCGTTCGTCAGCGCGGGGGTGCCATTCGAGTCGCTCAAGGCGGAACTCGGCAAGCTCGCCATAGGGGGATTCGAGCTCACCGCCCGTCATGTGCGCCGGAGCTCCGTGGACGCGATCCATATCGACGTCATCACCGCGCCCGAACACCACGTCCACAGGCAGATGAAAGACATCACAGCACTGCTCGACGCCTCCACCCTTTCCACCGCGGTGAAGGAGAGGGCACGGTCGATATTCCGCGTCATCGCCGATGCGGAGGCACGCATACACGCGACAACCCCGGAGCAGGTGCACTTCCACGAGGTCGGGGCGCTCGATTCCATCGTCGACGTGGTGGGATGCGCAATCTGCATGGAAGAGTGCGGTATCGAAGCCGTGTACTCGTCCCCCGTGCGGCTGGGA
>DASVIU010000059.1:0-11052 GCA_036386275.1 Bacteroidota bacterium
CCGGCAGACCTCCATACAATTGATGGAGTCGAATTCCGAGCAGTTCACTGAGCTCCGCCGAAGACAATGTTGAGGCGCTCATTGCAGAAACGGCCCGCGCATCAAGCTCCTCCAGCCGGATATGACGGGCAGGAACCGTCAGTTTCCGTTCACCGCGCAGGGCTGCAAGCAGCAGCAACCGACCCGGCCGCGCATCACGGAAAGCTATACGCAGGACTTCTTCTGATTCAGGGTCAAGCAGATGCGCATCATCGACAATGAGGATAAGCGGGAAGAGCGACGACACCTGATTGAGAAACCGTGCAAGCGTGTCAGCGACTTTGTCCCTGTCCCGCATCCAGTTCACCCGCAACTCCCCCGCACGGGCATCCTCCGGCCCGGATTCCCCGCCGACTACTTCCGCAAATCTCTCCGCCAATTCGATGCCCGCGCCGGAGCGGGACATTGCTTCAGCACGGAGAAGAGGCAGCAGGGAAAGAACCGCGCCAAACGGCGGATCCTGCTCCTGGACGGTCACTTCGAACACCGGAACGTCTGTCGCCCGTGCCACTTGCGCCATTTCGTTCAAGAGAGCCGTTTTCCCGATTCCTTCAGGACCCTCAACCACAATCGCAACGCAGGGATCGGCCTGAGGACCATTGTGCAACGGGGCAATTGCAGAACCGATCAGCTCCTTCTCCTTTTCCCGCCCGACGAATCCCGGCCTGGGGAGCCGGTCAACGGCAAGTGCCGCCGCATCCTTATCATTCCCGAGAAAAACCTGTGCGGCTATTCCTGCAGACCGGTACCGGTGAGCAGGATCCTTCTGAAGGAGATTTGTCACAAGGGGGAGCATCGATGAATACTCCTCCTCTTCACACCGGTGGAATTCCGGCTCTGCCGTCAGGACTTTCTTGATGAGCTCGACCGGATCGCCTGCCTCAAACGGACAACGATCCTCTATGAGGTGGTACACCGTCGCGCCAAGCGAGTACAGGTCAACCCGATTGTCGAACGCCTCATGTCTCAGCAATTCGGGAGCGGTGTACTCAAGCGTGCCCCGGAGCGGGAATTCGAGTGCTGCATTCTGCGCGGCGCTGAAACCAAAATCCGTCAGTTTCAACAACGGAAATTGATCATCGACCCTGCCGCTCGATATCAACAGGAGGTTTTCAGGCTTGATGTCAAAGTGGATGATTCCCCGCTGATGAACATACGCAAGGACACCGAGGGCCTGGAGCACGATATGTTTCAATTGCAGAGGCCCGTCATGCTCCCCGCGGTGATGTCGCCACCATTCACCGGCATTTGGCCCCTGGAGGTACTCCATCGTGAAGAAGCGACGGCCCTGCAGCGTCGCGTCGTCGCTATGGCGTATCATTCCAAAGTCGGATACCCGTACGAGGTTCGGGTGGCGCAGCGCAGCAAGAATCGATACTTCATTCCTGAATTGTTCATCCGCACCCGGGTCAGACCGACTTTCTCCGTGAAGGATCTTCATCGCGGACTGCCGCCGTTCCTTCAGCACATCTTCGACAAGATACACCTCTCCACCGCCACCCTCTCCCAGTTTCCTCAGCGTGCGGTACCGGAAATTGATCATCGCTCAGTTCCCCGCCATGTCCGGGTTTCGATCGACGGCCAGATTTTCGCCCATTGAATGAGCCGCAACAAGCACGACGGCAAGGAGAATCCCGGGAAACAGGCCAATCCACCACGCAGAGGCGAGATAGCCCGTCGCTTCCCCCATCATGTTCCCCCAGGTCGCTGTCGGGGGCTGAATGCCGAGCCCGAGGAATCCCAGGGACGCTTCACCCAGGACGGCACTGGCAAACTGCAATACGGTGGCTGTCACTATCACGGGCCGAAGGTTCGGGAGGAGATGTCGCGTGATGATCTTCCATGTCGACACGCGAAGCAGCTTTGCCGCAAGAATGAACTCCCTTTCACGCAACGAGACGACTTCGCCTCTCACGACTCTGGCGATTCCCATCCATCCGGAAAGGGAGAGCACAACAACGATTGTGACGATGGACTGGCCAACGAACGCAAGGATTCCGATGACGAGAAACAGGGAGGGGATTGCAAGAAACAGATCCGTGAGCCGCATAAGCACACCATCGAGAACGC
Organism: Bacteroidota bacterium; assembly: GCA_036386275.1. Lineage (GTDB taxonomy): Bacteria > Bacteroidota > Ignavibacteria > UBA10030 > UBA6906 > Fen-1273. The sequence goes on from DASVIU010000059.1 coordinate 2,110, forward strand.
CGCGGGACATTCCCGCAGCAAATCCGACCGCACCGCCAATGAGCAGCGCTCCAAGCGCCGCTGTGATTCCTATACCAAGTGAGACCCTTGCTCCAGCGACGACCCTCGAGAAGACATCTCTTGCATTATCGTCCGTACCGAAAATGAACACTGTCCGGAATTGTCTGATCGCAGCGCCCGCCCGCGGACCGTCAGACTGAGAATCAACAGGGGGATCCCCGCTCACAAGCACGGTCCGGTGCAGCAGATAGTTGTTTGCATCTGCAAATGCCCGATGCAGACGTCCGGCCGTGTCAGGGTCGACACTGCCAGGGTCAGGCAACTCCCGAACGTACCCCACGGAGAGCGGCGGCAGCAATCGTGTCGTGACAAGACTCCCCTGAACATTCGGCTCGATGAGCGTCAGGAACGGCGACGTGAGTGCAATGTATCCGACAAGTCCGATGATGCCCGCCGACGCACCCCACGGTCGAGCGGTTGTCGATGGAACTTCCGGCCCGACGTTTCCCTCTTTTCTTCTCTTGCGAATGGACACAATGAGTGAGCGCAACAGCCATAGCGCGGTGACAACCCAGACTATTCCGGCGAACCAGTACTCGAACAGCGCGGCGTTCCAATAGCCGCCGAACGGAGCCCGATTGCCCGCTTCGAGAACACAGAACGCCGCAAGAGATACAAGACTCGCGCCGATCAGCCGGTACTGGACCAGACTGACAGCCGCAAGCATCAAAACAACGATGATGAGCGAAGGACGTTTCAATGTCTGCTATGTAAGCCGGATACGAGGATCAATCCAGGCCCTGACGAAATCCGCAACAATATTCGCCGCCACTACCAGTGCTCCTCCCGAAAGTGTGCATCCGAGAATCATGGGATAGTCCCGGCTGAATATCGCCATCACGGCAAGCCTGCCCATTCCGGGCCACGCAAACAACGTCTCACTGACAAGGACACCCGTAAGCAGCACGCCGATTTCTACGCCGATCACTGAAATGACGGGTCCCACCGAGTTGGGGAGAATGTAGGAACGAAACACCCTCCCCCCCGACAGTCCCATGCCGATGGCGGCGACGACATGGTCCTGCCTCATTGTCTCCGTCATGCTCGTTCTGAGATACCTTGCAATTGCTGCAATTCCCGGCGTCGCGACGGTCAGTGCGGGAAGCGCGAGATGCTTCAGCAAGTCCCCGAACGCCGCCAAACCGCCCAGTTGTTCTGCGCCGACAGAGTGCATCTGTGACGGGGGAAAGATCCTGAGCGAGAATGAGAAGAGCGAAAGTAAGAGGATCCCAACCCAGAAGGACGGCAGTGAGTAGGCGACAAGAGTCAGTTTCGACAGAGAACGATCGAACCTCGATCCGGCAGTTCTGACAGCAAGCGCAGCAAGGACAAATGCGAGGATACACTCGAGAACGAGGGCTGTTGCGCCGAGCAGAAGAGTATTCGGGAACACACGCAAGAGAACATCCCGGACAGGAGCATTGTGTGCGAACGAATAGCCAAGTTCGCCACGCAGGGTTGAGGAAAGCCAGGACAGGTATTGAATCCACAATGAACGGTCAAGGCCGAACTGCGCGCGAAGCTGTTCGGCGACACGCAGAGGAATCCCCGGTGAAACGTACAAACTTGCCGGATCACCGGGAAGCAAACGTGAAACGAAAAAGACAAGCGTCACCAACCCGAGAATCATGGGGATCGCATGAAGCACCCTCCGTGTCAGGAACTTCAGGAGGGACAACGCCATACCCACTGCCAGTGATACACGTTGCTCCAGAAGGGTTTGTCAATCTGCGCACTAGTGTGACGTCGATGCATCGGCCCGGCCGGCGTCGCCGACATGCCATTCCCAGGCGTTATGCATTGTTCCAAGCACGCCAATACGCGTGCCGAGGACACCCCTGTTGACAGCGACGATGTTGTTGATCCAATACAGGAATGTGCATGGCTGCTCCTCATGGACGATCCTCTGAAACTCCTTCCAGAGCGCGGCGCCGTCAGTCTCCGATTTCAGATTTCTTGCGGCGGCGAAAATACTGTCGACGCGCGCGTTTCGAAACCCGGTAAGATTGAACGGATACTTCGCAAGATCAGATCCCCAGAGATCATCCAGCTGCATCTGAAGAGGCACGCTGAAGCCTGCCAGCCACGCATCATACTTCCTTGTTGTAACCTCCTGCCAGAATGTCGCCCGCTCGACCTGCTCGATCTTCATATCAATCTTCACCTGCTTCAGTTGTTGCTGCACGGCCGCCGCAACAACAGTTCTCAACTGGTCGCCCGCGGGAACCTTGAGGACAAACGAAAACCGGACATTGTTCCTGACGAGAATACCATCGCCGCCGGTATCCTTCCACCCTTCCCGCCTGAGTAATTCCCTCGATCCTTGCGGGTCGAACGGAAGAGGCTTCAGGCTGTCATCGTATGCCCACTTGAAGAGCGGAGAGATTCCTCCGAAGGCCACCTGTCCGTGTTTGCCGAGGTACGCATGAACAAGCTCATCTCTGTTGATGGCCATTGTGAGAGCCCTGCGGACGTTTTTTGATCCGAAGAGCCTGTGGGGCCTGATCGTCGCGGGTGACGGACCGGCATGATCCTCAATTTCGATATTGTTCCAGCCGAGGAAGTCGTAGTCCCTTCCGGGCGTGGAGATGATCTCGACGTCGTGTGCGTCCCCTGCGAGCTTATCGGCATCCTCCGGCCTCACTCCACTCACCAGGTCGACATCCCCCGATTGAAGTTGTGACAGCCGCGAGCGATAATCCGGGATGATGCGGAGAATCAGCTGTGAGAGCTTCGCGGGATATGGCACCACCGACTCCGGATTCGGCTGGAGGACGATCTCCTGCAGCGGTGTCCATCTCGTAAGGGAAAACGGCCCAAACCCCACGGGTGATTTGTTCACAGGATCGGTCCGAATGGCCTTGCGCGGGAGATTCCCGAGAATATGGGCCGGCAGTATGGGAAGTCCGGCGTCAAACAACTGTCCCGGGTACGCTCTGGCAAAATGGAAGCACACCGTGGAATCATCTCTCACTTCGACACTTTTCCGTATGTCAAGCTTCCCGCCCGTGCGCCTCAGATTGTCCACTGCTCCCTGCCGGACACTCGCAACATCGGGGTCACCGTACAGCTCGTACGTGAGCTGAACGTCCCTTGCCGTCACCGGAGTCCCGTCGGTCCATCGTGCGCTGGGAATCAGATGAAATACAATATCACGATCCTGACCGGCGTACTCCCACGAGCGGGCCAGCAATGGAGCATACCTGAGCTCGCCCGAATTGCGATCAAATGCGGAGCTCACAAGGGCGGGGAACAGAAGGTCGTTGATCTCTCCCGCGGTGATGTCTTCGGCAAACAGAGGATTGAAGCTGTCGACGTCACCTGCGATCGCAATGACAACGGCGGGTCGATGGGGTACGCCCGACCCATTTTCTTTCTTCGTTCCGCAGCCAGGCACGGCAAGAGAAAGAACGAGAGCCGGGATGACGCACGCCCATGGTCTCATTGAGGGGACCTTCCTGAATCCGGAGCAGGATGACACATGGGAGAATATAGGTATCGATCACACTGTTGTCAATAGAATGTACCCTCGCATGAGCCGTTTGAGTTTGAGACGGCTTTTGGGTATCATCATTTCCAACCGACATGGACAGCGCTCCCGACGACCGCACTCTTCTCAAAGCGACAAATCTCTCCGTTTCCGCCTCTTCCCCCGGTGGGGACAGCGTGCTGATACACGATGTCTCCTTCAGCGTATATGGGAGAGAGGTTCTCATCTTTCTTGGCGAGAGCGGAAGCGGCAAAACCATTCTTAGCCGGTCTTTGACAAAGCTCTTCCCCGCCACTTCCGCACCGAGAATCGATGGTTCGGTCACTTTTGAAGGTCAGCAATTATTGACCTTGAGCGAGAGCGAACTTACCCTCATCCGACGCCGCAGGATACGCTATGTGTTTCAGGAACCCATGCAGTCGCTCAATCCTCTTGCCAGAATCGGGCATCAGATGCGTCTGGCTGCTGACGGCTCATCGGATAATGACAGGGATCTGCACACCACACTCAGGCTCGTCGGACTGGATAACAGCGAGGAGCTTCTCGATCTCTACCCTCATGAACTGAGTGTCGGGATGGCTCAGAGGGTCTGTATCGCAATGGCGATCCTTCCCTCTCCCGCACTGCTGATCGCCGACGAACCCACGAGCGCTGTTGATGCCTCTCTTCAACGCAGGATACTGGATCTCCTGATCTCGATTCAGCGCAGCAGCACAATGTCGCTGGTCCTGATCACACACGATCTGGATGTGGCGCGTTGTTACGGGGACCGGATTATCGTTATGTATGGCGGAAAGATCATCGAGACAGCCCCGTGGAAGGCTTTTTTCGAAAATCCTTTGCACCCTTACTCGCGGCTCCTTTTGGACGCACACCGTGCCTCTCAACGCCGCGCCGGCCTCACGAACACGACACCAGGGCCTGTCATCGTTGATATTCCGCACCAGGGCTGCGCTTTTCAGCCGAGATGTCCGATTGCCGAGAAGAAGTGCAAGGAGAGCACACCTGAGCTGGAACCATTGCCCGGCGAAAGAGAAGTTCGATGTTTCTGCTTGAGGTAAATAACCTGTGCACCACGCTGCGCCCCGCTTCCATTACCCGCTTCGGGAGGAAGAGATGGCCACTTCTCAAAGGGGTGTCAATTCGCATTGAAGAGGGGACATCCCTGGCTCTGCTCGGGGAAAGTGGAAGCGGGAAGACCACGCTCGCACGATGCATTGTCGGATTGCAGGAACCCGAATCAGGGACAATCACCTACGATGGCATCAATCTCTTTCCGCATACGGAGAATCGCAAGGCGATCGGTGCCGCGGTCCAGATGCTCTTCCAGGCAAGCGGGGCTTCCCTGGATCCCTGTATGACCGTGCTGGATTCACTTGCTGAGGGGATCACAACCCGTGCCGGGAAATCGCCAGGAACCGTTGCGGAGGCAGAAGGGCTGGTATCGTCCGTGGGATTGTCGAAGGATTGCCTGGGACAACTTCCGTCCCAACTCAGCGGCGGCCAACGCCAGCGGGTCGCCCTTGCAAGAGTACTTTCGGTTGCACCCCGGCTCCTGATTCTTGACGAACCAACTTCAGCTCTCGATGCTCTTACCTCGGCACATTTGCTTCAGCTGCTGAAATCGATGCAGGCAAAGGAGGGATTCTCTCTTCTTTTCATTACCCACCACGTCCAGACCGCGCTCTCTTTTTGCGATCGTGTCGCCATGCTGCACAACGGAGTGATCGTGGAGGAAGGATCCAGCGAGGATATGCGCCGGCATCCGGGGCACGATTACACACAGCAGCTCTTCAAGGATAGCTGGATATCCACGTGATCTCGGGGATCATCGTGAGCAGCCGTGCGGGGAACACCATCACTGTGATCCGTTCGGGGGTGGCGCAAGGAATCGTTCCTTGAACGTCGAGTTCTTCCCGGCCATTGTCATGAACAGGTCAAGGGGAACAACTTCAAACCCGGAACCGAGCCTGTCCAGTATCCGTCTGACGCGCTTGATGTCGCTCCACTCCCGGACATGCAACAGAAGGAAATAGGGACGCGCAGGGTTAAGATTTGCGAGCTCCTCGATGTCCGCCGCCGATTCGGCCTCGTCCCTCTTCTCCCCGAGATAGTAGTCGTACGAAATGAACGGCTTTTCACCGTACACCGCAAATGTGTGCGCGGGGCGGTAGCCGTTGGCTATCCCCAGCACGCCGGGCATGTGCGCGAAGTACGTGTCGATGATCTCCTTCGGGAGGTCATCGTCAATCCCGCCGCTCGACCAGTAGGAGGAATGGTCCATGATCTCGAATATGTTCAGATCGAGCGTTTTCATCAGGGCGTACGCCGTGTCCACGACGGAGGGGAGGAGCGCAGCCGGGATGGACTTCGGGTACATGTACCCGGGCCCGGAAAGAGACCCGAGAAAATAGTCGTTCGGCGTCGCCATGTCGTAAAAATACTGGAGCATCGCCGGGGCGAGCCAAGACCAGTTCATCGTCACTTCCCAGGCATAGGGAATTTCCCCGCGGCCGGGCTTCGTCCAGGCCCCCAGCCCCAGGCAGTCGGTCTGTATGCAGGCGATATAGACCTTCTTCTCAGGGATGTACGATTTCCCCTCCCGGACATTGTGATTGTTCCGGAATCGGAACCCCGGAGAAAGGGGAATCTGATGATTGAAGCTCATGTTCGGGAGCGTATGGAGCCCTTCGACCCTCAGCCCGAAATGCGACGCGAGTGTCACCTGCTGCGCCTCCATGTCCTTCGCGTATGAATGCCAGCCCATCACGATCGACAGCGGCTTCAGTCCCGAAAAGAGGCGCCCTGCGAATGCGTATTCAAGCGTGTCGCGCGGATTCGTCGAGGCATCGGTGAAAAAGCACCTGTGATGAATGCCGAAGTCGGCGATCCCCGGTTTCATAATGTTTCCCGACTCCCCCCCCATATACACGAGGAAGTTTTTGTCGCACTGCTCCCAGTACTTTGCGTACGCCCACTCGTACATCTTCACATCGCTCCATCCGGTAAACTTACCCCGGAGGTCCTCGACCATTTTTAGACCGTGAGACCCGGCAAGAGGTATCTGGTCCTCCGTCACAACGATCGCACGGTGGATCCCCGCGGCCGTGAACGCGACGATCAATGAAGTGCGCACATTTTTGTCCCAGACGACGTAGCCATTCACGTACCGGGCGAGAGAATCGAGCGCTTCCGCCGGCGACGCAAGCGCAGTGAACTGCATTTTCCGTGACGATCGATAATAGGCGAGCAGCGGGTCGCAGAATGTGTAGTCCCACTTCGGGGGATAGCGGAAGTAGAGCCTGGGCTCGCCGATATTGGCAACGCCCTGGAGACTGATAAGCATGGCACTGGCGGGGAGACCGCCTGAGATCTCCCAGTTCTCGCCGAGCTGCATCACATACTTTTCGCCAGTCCCTACCCCGGCCTCGGTCAGGGGAGGGATGAAGAAGAGAGAGAGAATCCGGGATATCATCAGGAATTTCGTTCCGGACCTCCCTGACGATCTTATTGAGAATATGATTGAGGATACGATTGGACGGAGTCTCATTGTGATGGCTCCTTCCGCTCGAAGACAAGAACGACCGGGGACGGACGGCTGGAGCGCTTCTCGGAAAGCGTCAACGTCTTACCCTCGGGTCCGAGAGTGTAGTCGCGGGTTGTCGTGACGGTGGTTTTCCCCTGCGAAGTCCGGACAGTCTGCCGGGCAACCACGCGGAGCCCCTTTCCAGGCTCCAGCCAGAGACCCGAGATTGTCCTGGCGTCTCCCGGACTCGAAAGGACGCCCATATACCAGTTCTCCGGCCAGACTTCGGAACGGGTCACCGACGTCACAGGCGATCCTCCTGGTCGGAATTCAAATGTATCTGCGTATGCCACTTTTCCGCGATCCAGCCAGTCGTGTATGACGCGCACATTCCCGTCCGCCGAGGAGATACGCAGTTGAGGCTGGCTGTAATTCCAGGATGCGATATCGGTGCTCTTCGCGGGAACGAATTTCCATGTCCCTTCAAGCCCCGGCCCGGCGGCCAGCGCAGGACTGGAAATCAACAGTCCGGACAACAACAGAAAGAGCGGGAGGCGGGAACTGATCCGTGATCTCATTTTAAGCCCTTCGGGGCCGGGACGAGGTATCGTTCTTTGAATGTCGGATCCTTCCCGGCCATCGCAAGGAAGACGTCGAGCGGCACGACCTCGAATTCCGGCCCCAGCTTATCGAGAATCCCCTTCACCCTCTTGACGTCGCTTGACTCACGAATGTGGAGCAGCTCGAAATAGGGACGTTTTGCGTTCACGCGCGCCAGCTCCTTCAGGTCGGCCACAGCATCCGCCTCGGGCCTTTCCGGCGAAAGATAATAGTCATAGGAGATGAACGGCCTTCCCTCCTTCACCGCAAACGTGTACGAGGGGGCATAGCCGTTGACGAAACCGATGGCCTCCGGCATCCCTTCGTAATACATGTCAACTATGGACTTCGGAAGGTCGCTGTTCCCTTCCACGGTCGCCCCTTCGGAATAGTCCATCGTCTCAAACACATTCAGATCGAGCGTCTTCATCTGCTCACGCGACATCGCGATGAGCTGTTTCAGCAGCGGAGGAGGAACCGCCTTGGGATACATATAACCGGGGCCGGAGAGACAACCGATCAAGAAGTCGTTCGGCGTGGCCATGGAATAGAAGTATTCGGCCATCGCCGGAGCCATCCATGTGTAGTTCGTCTCCACCTCCCAGGCATAGGGGATCTCGCCCCGGCCGGGCTTGAGCCAGGCGCCGAGACCCATGCCGTCGGTCTGTATGCACGTAACATAGACTTTCTTCCCGGGGACGGGGGGAGCACCCGGCTTCAAATGATGGTTGTTCGCGTATTTGAACCCCGGGGACGCCGGCGTCTGTGCGCAAAAACTCATGTTCGGCAGCGTATGCAGGCCGATGACGCGGTGCCCGAACGAGGAAGTCAGCCGGACGAACTCCCTCTCAAGGTCCTTGCCGTACGAGTGCCAGCCCATGACGAGGGACATCGGCTTCATCTCGGAGAGAAGCTTGCCTGCGAGAGCATACTCGGTGGTGTCCGTCGTGCGGCATGAGAGGTCATTGAAGAACGCCCCTTTGAATATCCCCCAGTCCGCAACCGCAGGCTTCATGAGAGGTCCGGCCTCTCCCCCGAGCCAGATGATGAATTCTTTGTTGCAGCGATCCCAGTATTTCCCGTAGGCCCAGGTGTAGATCTTCGTGTCGTTCCAGCCGGTGAACTTGCCGCGGAAATCCTCGACCGGTTTGAGGCCGGCCTTTTCGACGTGCGGGATCATCTCTTCACTCACCACCACAGCGCTTTCGAGCCCTGCGACGGTAAACGCCACGGTGAGGGACGTGCGCACGTTCTTGTCCCAGACGAC
>DASVIU010000060.1:0-4639 GCA_036386275.1 Bacteroidota bacterium
GTTGATAGGGTCCCTGTTTTTCATGACAGGGAGCACCCAGAGAATGTTGTACCCCATCGCGGCGATCCTGTTCAGGTCGGGGAGCGCCGCGTTGATCGTGCCTGCAGTCGTGTGCATCTTGAAGAACATCGTGTACATGCGTCCTTCCCGCACCCACCGGGGGACGCTGGCGATTGTCGGAATAACGATCGGCGGAGTGGGCATGAGCGTGAAGTAGTTCCGTGTCGTGTCGCTGTTCCCGCTCGTGTCCGTGGCGATGAGTGAGAAATAATACTCTCCCAGCACCGACGGGCGGTTCACCGTGATCACCGGAGACGTGTTCCCGTTGACGCCTCCGATCGGTGCCGGGTTTGAGGGATCTTCTCCCCAGATGAAACTCAGTGCCCTTCCCGAATCGGGGGATGTGCTCCCTGTCGCCCGGAGGTCGATCGAACCATGGTCGGCAAATGAAATCAGCGCGTTCGGCAGGTGGTTGACGATCCGGGTGAACGAGACGGGGGATGAGGAGACCTGGGTCCCGGAAGAATCGGCCAGCGCCCTGAACGTGTTCACTCCTTCGAGCAAAGCGATCGTGGCCGTAAATTTCCCGGATATTGCCGGCCATGATGTCGTGTCGGTATTATTCCGGACGATCTTCACGGTCGTCACCCCCGCTCCCTGGACAATGCCGAAGAGTGCCCGCTGGGTTGTCCGTGTTGTGTATCCCCCCGGGTTCGAGATCTGGACATATCCTCCCTGCGTATAGAATGATACGGTATCGGCACTCGACCCTCCGGCCGAACTGGAGGCGCGGATGATGAGTGTATGGCTTCCATTGACAAGCGGGGTCGCCAATGGATAGGAGAGATGCCGTGTGAGCGTATCATAGAACGCGCCGAGTCCCGCGATCGCCGACCCGTCGATGATAAGCCTGATGCTGGATGTGTCGACGGAGGCGCCCACTTTGGGAAAAACATACGACGAAATCGTGGGGATCGCTGTTGTAAGTATCGGCAGCCGCTGGTTGGGCAACACCTGATAGAACGTGGGATCTTTTGTGTAGATGAATGTGTTCCCCTGGTCCGCAGGATTCACATGATGATTGAGCGGATCGTTGGGCCATGAAGAGGCGCCTGAATAATAGAATTTGTACTGCCAAGCCCCTGGCACACCGACTGCCGGCGGGGCGGGGTTCCCGCCGAGAGGAAGCCGGACAGTCCGGGTCCAAAGTCCTCCCCCCTGAAGAGTCATCGGCCAGAGTGAATTGTTCCAGCCTGTAAACTCGCCGACAAGCGTTACGCCACCCACCGATGGATTAGTATAGCGAAATGTCACATCGACGCTGTCCTGTCCCCTTGATACGTTGCAGAAAGCGGCGATCGTGACCGCCAGGATCATGAGGCTCGTTCTCTTCACGTTACTTCTCTCCTTCCAGGACAATTCCGGACAACCCCGGAACCGTCACAATGAGTGAATCCCCCCCAGCTGGGTATGACTGCCCCTCTGCGGGCCAGACCTGATTCCAAGAACGAACACCCGGCGTTTGCGTCCGGGGAAGAGCGACACGGACGTGCGCCTCCCCCCGGTTCAGAAGCACGACGGCAGCGGTGGACGGGTCTTCGCGCAGATACCCGTACACGCGGGCATCGTCATCAAGGAGGAGGGGGGTGAAACTCCCCCCCCTCAGAACTCCATGTTTTCTCCGGAGCGCGATCGCATCCCGCGTGAACCGGAGCATCTCTCCGTTCTGACGCTCAGTATCCCAGACCATGGGTCCGCGGCACCCCGGATCCTTTCCCCCCGTCATCCCCACCTCGTCCCCGTAATAGAGTGAGGGGGCCCCCGGATACGTCATCTGAAAGAGCACGGCCAGTTTCCAGACCGAGACGTCGCCGCGGCAGAGCGTGAGGAACCGCTCCGTGTCATGGCTCCCGAGAAGATTGAACAGGCTGAAACTCACCCCCTGCGGATATGCGTGCCGCTCGCGGGCGAGAACGGAATCGAACCTTGAGACGGGGATCTTCCCCGCTGCGAAGAACTCGATGCATGCGGTGCGGAAGGGGTAATTCATCACGGCGTCGAATTGGTCCCCCTGGAGCCAGGGACTCCCATCGTCCCAGATCTCCCCCATGATGTATGCATCAGGGTTGATGGATTTCACAAGCCGCCGCCACTCGATCCAGAACTCATGCGGGATCTCGTTCGGCACATCGAGCCTCCATCCGTCGATCCCGGTGGCAAGCCAGTGGCGCGTGACGTCGAACAGGTATTGCCTAACGGCAGGATTTCCGGTCATGAGTTTCGGGAGGCTCCCGAAACCCCACCAGCAATCGTAGTTGGGCTTCCCCGGGGGACCTACGGGGAAACTGTGAACATTGTACCATCCCGCGTAGGCAGATTTCGCCCCCTTCTTTTTCAGATCGGCGAATGCGAGGAAATCGACCCCCGTGTGGTTGAACACCGCATCGAGGACGATACGGATGCCCCGTGCGTGGCAGGAGTCCACGAGCTCCCTGAACATCTTCTCATCGCCGAACGCGGGGTCGATCCGGAGGTAGTCGCTCGTGTTGTACTTGTGATTGCTTCCGGAGGCGAAGACGGGGTTCAGGTAAAGCGCATTAACGCCCAGAGAGGCGATGTAATCCAGACGGCTCACGATTCCCCGGAGGTCCCCCCCGAAGAAGTTCTTTGGCGAAGGTTTCCCCCCCCATGGCTCCGTCCCGGGCGGATCGTTCGTCGTGTCCCCGTTGCAGAATCGTTCGGGAAAAATCTGGTAGAAGACAGCATCCTTGACCCATCCAGGGCCGAACGAATGTTCCTGTGAAAAAGCCGGGAGCGACCCGGCGTCCGCCAGTGATAGGGTTGCGACCAATGTCATATCAGGAACAATATTCTTCAACAGATATCCTGCGCACATTCGGTGTGGTCATCGGATCCGGGGAGTGGGGCGAGGCTGGTTGATAAATAATACTGAATCAGCGAGGGAAAAGCAACGGACGGGACAGTACGGAGAGCCGTACGCGTGCGCGCCGGTCGTGTTCCATGGAAGATGACGTCTCCGCTTTGATTCGTGCCGCGCAGATTCTATATTGGAGGATGCCGCCCCCACACAGCGAAGCTCTCTCCGTCCCCTTTAAGGGTCTTAGACGTCGCGTTTTCACCGCGGTCACACTCTTCATCCCCGTCACGTTCCTCATCGCACTCGAATTCGCACTCCGAATATTCCAGTACGGTCCTGACATCTCTCTCTTCACGACGCTCAGCGTCGGCGGCAGGTCCTATCTCGTCATGAATCCGGGGGTTGGAAGACGCTACTTTCCCGGAACGGAGTTCTCTCCCGCAACTTCACCCGATGCGTTCCTGAAAGAGAAGCCGCCGGGCACATACCGGATATTCTGCCTCGGCGGCTCGACGACCGTGGGATTCCCTTACTGGTTCAACGCCGCATTCTCCACATTCCTACGCACCAGGCTCCGTGCGCTCTTTCCCGATCGCGCCATCGACGTCATCAACCTGGGCCTCACCGCGACGAACAGCTTCACGGTCCTCGACATCGCCCGCGATCTCGCGGATGCAGAGCCGGATCTCGTTCTCGTGTACGACGGGCACAATGAGTTCTACGGTGCGCTCGGCGTCGCTTCCCGGGAGTCGCCCTCGGGCACTCGCTGGCTCACCGAGCTGTCGTTGAAACTCCTTCGTTTCCGCACATACCGGCTCCTCAGGGACGCATATCTGAAGATCGGCGGCATGTTCTCATCGCATCCCGCCGATGACCGGGGAACAATGATGGAACGACTGGCACGGGGGGAAAACATCCCCGTGGGAAGCCGACTCTACGGTGATGCGCTTGAGACGTTCCGGGAAAACCTCCGTGAAACCGTCTCCATGTTCGCCTCACGCGGGATCCCGGTCATATTCGGGACGCAGGTGTCCAATCTGCGGACGCTGCGTCCGTTCGTTTCTCGTCCGCGCCCGGGGTTGACGCCCGCGGAGATGAACGAATTCAAAGCGTCATTCGATGCCGGCCTCGACGCTCTTGCCATAGGCGGGGCGGTGAGGGCGATTCCCTTTTTTCAGAGAGCTCTTCACATCGACTCTTCACGCGCGGACGTGGTGTTCGCCCTGGCGCAGTCTCTGGAGTCCACGGAAGAGAAGGATGCCGCGCGGAGAGCGTACGCGAGGGCGCGGGACCTCGACCAGCTCCGGTTTCGGGCGAGTTCCGATTTCAACAGAGCGATCCTCGCTATAGAAAATGGAACAACCGTCGGGGTTGTGGATTTGGAGGAGCTTTTCGCCGCCGCCTCCCCCGACTCGATCGTAGGCAACGAGCTTATATTCGAGCATCTTCACCCAACAGCACGCGGGTCCTTTCTCATGGCCAGGGGATACGCCCGTGCAATTCGGCGGTTGGGGCTGATCTCACCCCGGAAGGCCTGGAAGGAGCGGGACACCGTGAGCGATGAGCGCCTGTGGGCCGAACGCCCCGTCACTCCGCTCGATGAGAGGATTGCGGCCCGAAAAGTCGAGATCCTGACATCGGGCTGGCCGTTCAGGAACGGACCACCCACTGTTTCCGCCGTCGGCTCTGCCGACACGCTCGGACAGATCGTCGAGCAGGTGACCCGTTCACCTTGGACATGGGAACGGGCACACGAGGCGG
>DASVIU010000061.1:0-3661 GCA_036386275.1 Bacteroidota bacterium
CGCACCGCGCACGGCATCGATTTCAACCGATACCCGGGCCTGATCGGACTCAGGATGCGGTTGTCGTGGGCCACCGCACGGGGAACGGGCGGAATTCCCGAGCCGGATCTCCGGGTGTATGCATGGGACCCTCCCGGAGAAAGATCCCCCGCACTCGGTATCACCGACCCGGGAGGCTGCTGGGGAAAGGCGGGCTTGCACACCGGAGACATCATTACAAGCGTGAACGGGAAACCGGTGGCGTCAGCAGCGGATTTCCGTGCTCTGGTCAGACGCCTCCACACGGGGGACACACTGGCAGTCGAAGTCCGCCACCAGGGAAGCTCCATGCGAACGGTTGTCACGGTATCAGGTTATGATCGTCCGAGCGTCAGAATCGAAGAGGTCGACGGGGCAACGGAGAAGCAACGAACGCTGCGGGCCCGCTGGGAAGCGTGTAATCCCTGAACCGGCCCGGCCGAAGATCATTCTGGACTTCGCACGGCGATGAGCAGGGATATGCACACGGTGTCCATTCTGCTGGACACGAATGTTGATTGACTGGACAGTGACTGATGAAAAATGATTGATTTTTAGGGGAAAACCGGGGGCACGAGAGTTGCAGCAATTTACGGTGTCGGCCGAAAGGAGTACATCAAATGACACCCTCAGGAAGATACTTCGCCCCCCCGACGCTGGCGCTCTTCGGTTCACTCCTCTTCGGAGGATGCTACACGGAGTTCACTCTGGCTGACCGGGATCCGGCGGATGAACCCGACGCACAACAGGTCTGTGTGGATCAACCCCCTGTCATCGTCATAGTAGATTTCCCGGGACCAACGATCCTGGATCCCTCTCCCTTCTATCCGCCTGTACCCGTTGTGACGGGACCCGTAACCGGTTCGGGTGGCCCGGTGAATTCACCGAAAAGGGAAACCGGGATGATACGCACACCGCCGGTGGCTTCGAGACCTGCGCCGACACCCCCTCGTGGCGGAGGAAGCAGGGCGCCCGCTCCGGTAACGATTTCTCCCGCCCCGGCACCATCAGCACCCGCTCCGGCAGCGCCGGCCCGTGGCGGAGAATCCCGCCCGGCGGGGGGAGGTTCCGGACGGAGGTAGTCACGCCGCTTTGGGGCGCGACTGTTGGTGGCGCCTTCGGCGCCACCGTTGGCTCTCTCAGTGGATAGAATGAGAATCCCTTGCCGGGTCATACTGGCAAGGGATTCTCGTTACCTCTTTCCCGCAAAGTCACCCTGCAGAAAAAGTCCCCGTCTCTCTTCGATTACCCCCTTCCGATCCGGTACACTTTGCCGGTATCCAGATCTGTTACGGCATCCCGGATCGCTTTGAAACCGACGTGGCCGATCTCCTCAAACCGATACACTGTTCTCACCTGGAGATCCTTCATCACCGGGTTTTCACTGTGGATCCGGACGGTGAACGACGCCGAGCCATCAAGAGAAGTGAACCTGCAGTCCAGGGCGAACAGCTCCCTTGTGCGTCGCAGCCTGCTCCCAACAAACACCCGCTTCCTGGACACATACACCGCCCTGAATTCTCCTATCATTGTCAAAATCCATCCTCCTCACATTCCCTTGAGTTTCGTGGATTTTCCGTAGATGAGACTCACGCCGAACCAGCCGACAATAATGACTCCCAGAAGCCACAGCGGGCTGTTTGCACCCGGAACCACCGTGTGCGAGTTGATCATCGTCCAGAGGAGCGGAACGGAAAGATATGTGTTGTGGCGCGACCGCTGAGCGGCACGGGCGAGAAGAGCCGCATCCGGAGGCGTCCCCTCCTTCACCGCAGGGATGATTTTCTTCTGAGCCGGCCAGATCCTCATCCAGACGTTTGCCACCATGATCATGCCGAACATCACACCGATGTGGATGCTGTACGCCCGGTAACTGAACTCCGCCCAGTAGATCATCGCATAGACAATGACGGCAATCAGAACAAATCCTATGGCGCCGATGACGCGTATGTCCTTCCCGAGCGAACTCTTTGCAAGCGCATCATAGACCGGGAAGATCAGGAACACCACCGCCAGCATCACGATGCTTTTCACACCCCAGCCTTCCGCCCCCTGCTCGAACATGAGCCCGCCATGGTAGAACACGAGCATGAGGAGCAACAATCCCGCGACAAATGTCCAAAGGGCCGCAAAGCGGAAGAAAAAGAGGGATCGGGGTATCAATTCCGGTATCACTTTCTTCTTTGTATCCCCGTCAAGTGCCGCGCCGAGAGGGACATTGACCCAGTTGAACCAGTAAAGTAGTCCTATCCACAGGACCCCCGCAACGACATGAATCCAGCGGAAAAGCACGTTCAGGATTTCGCTATATTCCATAGGGTAACTCCTGTTGTATTGTGGTTGAGAGGTGGTACCAGGTCACTTCCTTCACGCCCGCCTGAGCGCCCGGGGAGGGGTAATTTCTGCCGAATATAGCACGCGCGCGCGTGAGTGTCAAGGAAACCTTCGGGCCCGGTGCGTCGTTCTAATGTCATAACAACGGGAGGGATCCATGCAGGAAACGCCGGCACAGTATACCAGACGTCTTCTCGTCTACCAGGAGGGGAAAAAGCCTGCCTCCGTGCTTGCAGCGACCCCCCGCAGGATCCGGAACCTGTTCAGGGGGGCGACAAACAAAAGATTGAAAGAGAAGCCGGAGCCGGGCGCCTGGTCCATCGGGGAGATCCTCGCCCATATGGCGGATACGGAACTGACGTTCGGGTTCAGAATCCGGCTGGTCCTGGGATCAAACGGGACCCGGATACAGGCATTCGACCAGGATGTCTGGGCGACGAACCTCCGTTATGAAAGGCAGGACCCGAGGGCTTCGTTCGATGCGTACTCCGCTCAACGGGAGCACAACCTGAGGCTCCTCAGGCTCCTGCCCCGGGGGATGTGGAACTACTACGGGATGCACGAGGAACGGGGGAAAGAGACGGTCAAACGGATGACCGAGATGATGGCGGGTCACGACCTGAACCACCTGAAACAAATCGAAAAGATCCTCAGGAGGAAGAAGGGATGATCAATCGATTCAACCCGGCCGTACCCCGTCACTACCTTTTCGCGATCGCAGGTCTACTCTGGACTCTGGCAGGAGGAGTGCTGTGCATGCGCGGGACGATGTGGCTGGAAGGGTTTCAGTTCCCCGTGATCGCATCGATCGAAGCCGGATCGCTCGTCATCGCTGCGGCCGGCTACATATTCCTTTTCGCCGGCATCGTCCGGAAGAACATTACGCGGATCGGCCGGCTCCCGGAACGGGCGTGCGTCTTTGCCTTCACCGCGTGGCGGGGATATATCATGATCGGGATCATGATGACCGCCGGAATTTCACTCCGCAATTCCTCTATTCCCCTCTACTACCTCTCACTCCCTTACTCTGCGATGGGGGGCATCCTTCTCACGGGAAGCGTCATGTTTTACAGGGCGTTCCTCACCGCCGCGCTCGCGGAAAAATAACGGGCGCACAGGTGTCCTTCACTGTTTCTTCTCCGGAAAGAGTATCTTCGAGATCTGATACCTGCTGTCCTGCACATGCGCTTTCGTCTCCCGGTCTGACGTCTTCGGCAGCGCCCGTGCAAGAGAGGCATCCAGATCCGTCAACTCGGCGCGCATGATCGCGCGGGCTTCGCCCGGCAGCGCGGGGGGTGGCATGGGGACG
>DASVIU010000062.1:0-2088 GCA_036386275.1 Bacteroidota bacterium
CCTTGACTCAGAGCAGTCCATGGTCGGCCGCACGAGCGGCCGGTCTGATCTCGCCTACGGGGGTTTACTCATATTCCTGGATCATCCGTTCGGCGTCGGGACAGGCGGGTTCACGGTCGCCTGGGCGAAGATGGGATTCCGTCAATCTCTGAGCGGGTACGGTTACGGTGCGAACAGGGAGGCCCATGCAGGATGGATCAAAGTGCTCGCGGAGAACGGGTTCCTCGGGTTCTTCGTGCTGGCGGCATTTGCAGTTTCCTTCGCAGTGATGGGGTGGCGGAAGAGGCGCGCAGGCCTCTTCTCCGTCGGCCTTTTCGTGACCTCCGTTCTTCTCGTCGCCTGGGTATCCACGGAGTTTGCCTCTAAAGGGATATGGTTCCTCACCGCCGGCGCGACCGTCCTCCTCAACATGAGAGGGACGGCCGGCCTCCCTCCCCTCCCGTCCCGCGCCGGACGTCCGGCCGTTACGCCGCCCGTTACTCCGGAGGAGCGCCGCTGACAATGCGACTTGCGATGTTTACGAACAAGTTCCCGATCAAGGGAGACACTTTTTTTGCGCGGGACGTCCGGAGCCTGATCGAGACCGGCGTGTCCGTCGATATATTTCCGATGCACAGGATCGACGACGGACTCTGGAAGTGGATACCGGAGATTCTCGATGAGAAATCGTTCCCCCGTGATCATGTCCGCGCGTTGACCCCAGGCGATGCCCTGAGAGAGCTCGGTCCGTCCTCCCTGGGTGCCCTCCCCGGTTATCTGCGCGAGGCTGCGGCGATAAGCAAGTCCGCCATCGGGTTCGGAATGGGGCCGCTGATGAAAACCTCGTACGTGCTCCCCCTTGCATGGGCCTGGAGCCGGCGGTACGGTGACCGGTACGACCATATCATGTCGTACTGGGGGAACTATTCGGCGACCGCTGCCTACCTGGCGCACCGGCTCACGGGGAGAGATATCCCCCTCTCCATCCTGCTCCATGCGGGGACCGACCTGTACCGGAACCAGGTGTATATGGAAGAAAAGCTCCTGTACGCCGACAATATATTCGTCGTCTGCGAGTTCAACAGGGTGTTCCTTCGCACGCGGTTCCCGCGGATTTACCCGGCCATCGAAGGGAAGATCAGGCTCCACCACCTCGGGCTTGATTTTGCCGAGCTCCCTTTCGTCGCAGACGGGCGGAAGCCGAACACCGTCCTCTGCGTGGGGCGATTTGACAAGCTGAAAGGATTCGACTATGTCCTGCGTGCTGCGGCGGAGCTCGTGCGCCGGGGGCTGGATCTGGAAGTCGAGCTGGTGGGAGACGGCGATCAGGCCGGGGCGTTGAAATCTCTCGCGCGGCAGTCCGGCCTGTCGGACCGGGTCCGTTTTCCGGGCTGGCTTCCTTTCCGGGGGGTGCAGGAAGCCATGCGCACTGCCACGATTCTCGTCCATCCGTCAGCCGATATCGGCGATGCCGTTCCGACGGTCATCAAGGAGGCCGCCGCCCTTGGTCTGCCGGTCATCGGCACCAGCGTCGCCGGTATCCCCGAACTCCTCGACCAGGGGAAATGCCGCGTCCTTGTTCCGCCGCGTGACGTCAAGGCGCTTTCTGATGCGATGGAGCGCCTCCTGAAGGATGAGGCGCTGAGACACCGGTACGCCGCCGACGCCAGGGCGTACGCCGAGGAAAAATTCGATCTCTGGGCGAACGGACGTTCCCTGGCACAACAGCTTGTCTCAACCGTACGGGGGGCGCATGTCGCTGTTTGAACGATACATGCGGTTCAAGGGGTATGATATTCCGGGAGCGTCGAAATTTCTCGGGGATCTCTCCCGTTGCACGAGGGAAGAGCTCGACCGCCGGCAGACGGAGGCCGCCTGGGCCATCGCGCGGTTTCACCACGCGAACAATCCTTTGTACCGCTCGAAATTGAAGGGCCCGCTCCCGGCCCGGTGGGAGGATCTGCCGATCATGGGGAAGACGGACTACCAGACCGCCCTGGGGGGGATTCTCACGGACGGGATGAATGCGGCCGACCTGTACGTCTCGAGCACGTCCGGATCATCGGGGCATCCGTTCACGTTTGCCAAGGACAGGTTCGCCCACGCCTG
>DASVIU010000063.1:0-3437 GCA_036386275.1 Bacteroidota bacterium
CGCCCCGACCGGGTCATCGGCATGCATTTCATGAACCCTGTCCCGGTGATGAAGCTCGTCGAGGTGATACGCGGGCTGTCGACTTCGGACGCCACGTTCGCCTTCGTGAAGGAGCTTTGCGAGAAGCTCGAAAAGACCCCCGTGGAAGTCAACGACTACCCGGGGTTCGTCTCCAACCGGATACTCCTCCCGATGATCAATGAAGCAATCTGCTGCGTCATGGAAGGCGTTGCCGCGCCGGAGGCCATCGACACGGTGATGAAGCTCGGCATGAACCATCCGATGGGTCCCCTGGCGCTTGCGGACTTCATAGGGCTCGATGTCTGCCTCGCAATCATGAATGTCCTGTACGATGGTCTGGGCGATCCGAAATACCGCCCCTCCCCGCTCCTGAAAAAGATGGTTGCGGCCGGCCGGCTCGGCCGGAAGTCGGGCCGGGGCTTCTATGAGTACCCGCAGAAATAGTCCGAAACCCCAGAGAGCACACCCCACGGCGAGCGAATGGATTTCTCACTGAACGAAACGCACACAATGATCCGGGATACCGCCCGGAAGTTTGCGGACGAGCGGATCGCCCCCGGAACGATCGATCGGGACGAGAAGGAGGAATTCCCGCGCGAGATCGTCAGGGAGCTGGGCGAGCTGGGATTCATGGGGATGATGGTGCCGGAGGAATGGGGAGGGAGCGGACTCGATACAACAAGCTATGTCTTTGCCCTGGAGGAAATATCCCGCGTGGACGCCTCTGTCGGCGTCATCATGTCCGTGAACAACTCACTTGTCTGCTACGGGATCAAAAAGGATGGGACGCAGGAGCAGAAGGAGAGGTTCTTAAAGGACCTGGCGTCGGGAAAGAAGCTGGGGGCGTTCGCCCTTTCCGAGCCTGAGGCGCGGAGCGACGCTTCGAACCAGCGGACCACGGCGGTGCGGGACGGAGATTTCTATGTACTGAACGGATCGAAGAACTGGATTACAAACGGCTCGACCGCCGATCTGGTGCTTGTGATGGCCGCGACAGACAAGTCGAAGGGGGCAAAGGGGATAAGCACGTTCATCGTCGAGAAGGGAACCCCGGGGTTCACCGTTGCGAAGAAAGAGCGGAAGCTCGGGATACGGAGCTCCGATACTGTCTCCCTTGCGTTTACAGAATGCAGGGTTCCCGTTGCGAACCGGATCGGCGGGGAAGGGGACGGATTCCGGTTCGCGATGAAAACTCTCGAGGGGGGGAGGATCGGCATTTCCGCGCAGGCGGTCGGCATCGCTCAGGCCTGCCTTAACGCCTCCGTGCGGTATGCCAGAGAGCGGAAGGCCTTCGACCGTCCCATCGCGGAGCTCCAGGCGATTCAGTTCAAAATTGCCGACATGGCGACGGATATCGACGCTTCCCGGATGCTGATGCTGAAGGCCGCGGCTCTGAAAGACGCAGGGGAGCCGTTCGGCGCCGAAGCGGCGATGGCGAAGCTCTTCGCGTCGAAGACAGCCGTGGAAAGCGCCCTGGAAGCAATACAGATCCATGGCGGCTACGGGTACGTCCGGGAATACCTGGTGGAACGCTATCTTCGTGATGCAAAGATCACCGAAATCTACGAAGGAACGTCGGAAATACAGCGCATTGTGATAGCCAGATCATTGCTAAAGTGATTACAGATCGCTATATTCGCACCCATTATGTTGGGCGAAGATTCTCTTCGAGTCTCAGAACGACTTCCCGAAAACACTTGGAGGTATACTGGATGAAACGCTCCTTCTTTTTGCTTGTGATGCTCGCGGGCCTCATGGCTGCCAGGCCCGAAGATGCACCGGCGCAGACACAATGGATGGTAGGTATGAGACTCGGACTCTCCATATTCACCGGCTATGGTCTGGGTGCTAACACTGCGAACAATCGCTACTACTATTACTACGGAACTTCTGCAACGACGTCAAACACGTCAGCCGGCCTCCAGATCGGCCCGACCGCAGAGGTAATATTTGATAAACATTATGCGGTCGTCACTGCATTCAATATCAACACGCAGGGGGGGACGCCGATCGAATGGCAGAACACGTTCAAGTACTATTTCAGCATCTCGGGTTCACAGATCAAGCCGTATGCCGATGCTGGTTTCAGCCTGATATTTGCCACCGGGGGACCCTACTTCGGTATTCCTTTCGGAGGAGGAGCACTCTTCCCGATCACGAAGAACATTTACATTCCGGCAGACCTCCAGTTCGGTCCGGTTTTCTTCTCCGGAACCACGGCGTTTGCAATCGAGGCGACGACAGGTATCCGGTTTGTATTCTGAAACTGAAAGCTGTTTCTCCACCACTCAATCATCATTCATCTGAGGAGTCAACATGAAACGATCTTCAATCGCACTCTGTATCATATTCGCATGCACGGCCTTCTTTGCCGCGCAGGCAATGGCCCAGATGGAATTCGGCGTCGGCCCGATCGTCGGAGTGAACTTTGGCACCGCTTCCATCTCCCCTACTCCTGTATATCCAACCGGTTACACACAGGGCGGGCGTACCGGTATGAAATTCGGCGCTCAGGCGGAGCTTGGATTCGCAAAGATGTTCTATGTCGAGATGGAACCTTCCTTTATCGGGAAAGGGTACAGTATCAACGGTCCCCAGGGGAGTGCGACTGTTTCCGTCAGCGAGCTTCAATTCCCCGTGTTATTCAAAGTGAAGTTTATGAAAGGTGTGATTCGCCCATATGCGTTCGCAGGTCCGAATATTGGTTTTGTGCTGGCTTCCACACTTAGCTATTCGATCACAGGCCAGACTATCCCGGACCAGGACCTGAAGTCGCAGACGTCCTCCACTGATTTCGCGATTGATTTCGGAGGCGGCGCGGAGTACAACGTCACCCCGAAAATTGGAATCACGCTGGATGTGCGGTATTCTCTCGGTGTTGGCAACCTTGCGAACCCCCCCGCCACGCCGGGACAGGTTGCAACAACGTCCCAGACGAACCATGCGTCCGGGTTCCAGATACTCGCAGGTGTCATGTTCCATATTATCTGATTCGAAGCGGGTCTTCCGGGTGGAATGCTTGATTCGGCAATAGCTTAAGGGTTTCTTGTTCGAATGTGCTTCAGCGCAACCGAGCATGGAATTACAGCGACAGAACTTGACATTTGGGGGATGATTTCTTATTATTTGGAAGCGAAATCACTACCCGGCATCCAGATCGTCGATTTCGTCCCTAGAAGCGTCTAGCAGGCGTATATCCAACAAGCCAGTCACGAATAACCACAAACGGAGGGATCATAATGAAACGGATTGCAACAATTTCCGCGATTTTGTTACTGGTGGCAATGGTTGCGTTGCCTGGGGTTGCAAGTGCCCAGGAGAATGCATGGCACCAGAAGGACATGGTTCTTTCGGCCGGAGTTGGATTCGGGATGTACGGACTGTACGGATCGTCAACTCTCCCCCCGATTTTCGTA
>DASVIU010000064.1:0-2018 GCA_036386275.1 Bacteroidota bacterium
TACTTCGTCAAGGTGGCGGTCGATGTCAACATTGCGCAGAAGGACACCTCCGGGCTCCTCCGTACCACGCTCCTGTTTCTCGTCGTGATGATCCTCCGCGGCGTTCTGCAGTACGTGAACACCTACCTCACGCAGTGGATCGGCCAGCGCACGATATTCGATCTGAGGATGGAGATCTTTTCCTACCTCCAGAAGCTCGGGCTGAGATTCTATGACCGGAACCCCATCGGGCGTCTCATCACGCGGGTGACGAACGACGTGGAGGTGCTGAACGACATGTTCTCCTCGGGCATCGTGATGGTGTTCAGCGACGTGTTCACGATCATCGGGATTCTCTATTTCATGTTTTCAATGAACTGGCGGCTCGCGCTGATATCACTCAGCGTGCTCCCGCTCCTCTTTTACGGCACATTTCTTTTCCGGAGGAAAGCCCGCGAAGCATACCGCGAAGTCCGCGTACAGATCGCCCGGATCAACGCGTTCATGCAGGAACACATTACGGGCATGATGGTGGACCAGGTGTTCTCCCGAGAACAGCATTCTTACGACAAATTCCGCGGCATCAACGGGCTCCACCGGGATGCGAACATCAAATCGATTTTCTACTACGCGCTCTTCTACCCGGGCATCGATCTTGTCGGGGCGATCGCCGTCGGCCTGATCATCTGGTATGCAGGGGTGGAAACGATCGGCGGGGGGGTGACAATCGGGACCGTGATGGCGTTCCTGCAGTTCAACGAAATGTTCTGGCGGCCCATACGCGACCTCTCCGAGAAATACAACATCATGCAGACGGCCATGGCCTCTTCGGAGCGGGTGTTCAAGCTGCTGGATGACACCACGCTCATCCCGGACAATCCGGCGGCCGTGCCGATGCACGCGGTCCGGGGCGACATTGAATTCCGTAACGTCTGGTTCGCGTACAACGAACCGGAGGGAGGGGGGGAGCCGGAGTGGGTCCTCCGGAACGTCTCGTTCACCATCCGTGCCGGTGAGACGGCGGCGTTCGTCGGGCACACGGGGGCGGGGAAGACCACGATCATCAGCCTCCTCAGCCGCCTGTACGATGTCCAGAAGGGGGAGATACTCATCGACGGCGTCGACATCCGGAATGTCCCGCAGGCGGACCTCCGCAGACATATCGCCGTCGTGCTCCAGGATGTGTTTCTGTTCTCGGGTGATATCACGACCAACATCAATCTGGGGAACGGCGAGATCAGCGAGGACCGCGTCAGGGCCGCCGCGCGTGTTGTCGGGGCAAGCAGGTTCATCGAGCAGCTTCCGGGAGGGTACCATGCGGAGGTGAAAGAGCGGGGGGCGACGCTTTCCGTCGGCCAGAAACAGCTCATTTCCTTCGCCCGCGCGCTGGCGTGCCAGCCCCGCATACTCGTGCTTGACGAAGCGACCTCCAGCGTGGACACGGAGACGGAGCTTCTCATACAGGAGGCGATCAAAAAACTCCTGTTCGGACGGACCTCCATTGTCATCGCCCACCGCCTCTCCACGATACAGTCCGCCACGAAAATCATCGTCATGCACAAAGGGGAGATCCGGGAAATGGGGACCCACCAGCAGCTCCTGGCGCTCGGCGGCGTGTATTATACCCTCTACCAGCTCCAGTACAAGGACCAGGAACTCCCCCGGGCGGTGTGACGCCGCTCCTTGCAACTCTAGACACCGTTTTTTAGATTCCCCGCCAGTGACCTGGCACCGGCACGTTCTCCCCCGGGCATGCCCCTGCCACGCTGTTCGCCGGACAAATATCCCCACAATCTCTGTCACGAGGATGCTATGAACGGCCAGACCCAGAGCGGACCCAAGTTCATGACGCTGGAGCGGCATATCATTGAAGGGGAACGGGAGCATCCGGGGGCGACCGGGAGCTTCACCTCCCTTCTCCACAATCTTTCACTTGCCGCCAAGCTCATATGGCGCGAGGTCACGAAAGCGGGCCTTGTCAACATACTCGGCAAGACCGACAGGATGAACATCAGAGGCGACGTGATCAAAAAGCTTGA
>DASVIU010000065.1:0-4018 GCA_036386275.1 Bacteroidota bacterium
GTCAGACTCCTCGGTATTTCTCTCTCAAACATCGGAGAAGATGGAGAGCAGATGACCCTCTTCCAAGAAGAGGACCGTGAAAAAAAGGCCGCCCTCACCAAGGCCGTGGATACCGTCAACGACAAGTTCGGCGAGCACGCAGTTACCTGTGCGTCAACGATCACCCAGGAAGAAGAGCATAGGGTTATTTCCCCGGCATGGCGTCCATCCGGAGTGAGGAAGAGCGATGTGTGACCCGAACCATCCGGCATGGTGGCTGCGGTGGTTACTACGAGGAAATGTAGGGTGGGACTTCACGATGGCCGGTCCACGCGGTCTCACTTAGTCCTTCCTGTACTCGATAGACATCGTTTTCTTGAATGGATGCAAGATTTCAACACGTAATAAATACCTCTACGCTGGCCCCGACTACCCCTGGGAGGCATACCTTTAGTCGTAGGCAAAGGTGGAGAATCGGGGGCGGAACGAACTGGTGTGCTCGGAGGAGCCTCAAAATGGCCTGAGACGCTCCCCCGGCGGTTGAATACGCCCCCTCCCCACCTCTACCCCCAAATTCCCCCGAACCCCTGCTGAAAAGGCCCCCAAGCAAACCCTAGATGTTGTGCTAAAATTCCCTTGACACACAATTCCCCTTTTTCTATAATAAAATGGGTTCAAAGCGAGTTCTTATCAATCACTGATTGTCCAGACGACGATGGTTTTGTCCCAAAGAGTATCTTTCTCTTGCCCGAACGCTTTAGGATTGGATTGCGATTTCATATGGAGAACTTATGTTGAATCTTTTGCCCCCTCGCGTCCTTGGTCCTTTGTCCGAATGTAACCGGTCTGTGATTATTAATAATGCGATTCCGGGAGCGACTGTGATTCTCGTCGTCACGCGCGGAGGAGTCCAACGGAAAGTCGGTAAGAAGAAAGTGGCCGGCTCCACAGACACGATTCCTATCGATACTTCGGAAGCGTTGGTTTCAGGTGATCTCGTCAATGCAAATCAGACTCACGACGCGGACGACAGCCCGATATCGACTGATGGACCAGCCGTGCAAATCAGTGTCGCTCAATTTAGTTCGGCGCAGGTTCTTTCGCATCTTTACCAGTGTTCTCGCGGGTTTTTCGTGGGTGGGGTTCGCCCAGGGACTCAAATGCAAGTTCTTCAAGGCGCCACGGTGATTGGCTCGGGCGACGCCGTTGATGGGACTGCCTTTCTCAATTGTCCAGATGGCCTCCCCGGGGCCGCGGCTGGTCCGCTTATTGTCAGACAGAACGTTTGCCCCAAGCCGACGCCGACGCCGCCCTCATCCGGTTATCGCATCGATTCCTCACTTCCGCCTGTTGCCCCATTTCCGTTTGCCAGTGGCGCAACAGTTCCTGCTCCCCTCATTACCGGAGGCTTAACCGAATGCTCGCGAGCAGTGGAGTTGTCTGGGGTCATTCCCGGAGCGGATGTGATACTGGAGGGTGCGGGCGGCTGGTGGGCATCACTTGGCCCGTCGGACCAGGCTTCCGGATGGCTTCGGCTTCCCGTTCCATTGAAGAAAGACGAAACCGTTGAGATTCGCCAGGAGGTATCGATTCGTTGTGAATTGAAATTCGAGCGCAAAAAGTCGAACGTTGGCCCAAAACAAACGCTGGCGAAACCTCGTCTGGCCGAGATCGACTGCAATACGACCCCAATCATATTTCCTGTCGGTTTGAAGCCTGAAGCGGATGTTGAAATCTCTGTTTTATCCGCCGGTGTGGAGACGATTTACCGGACAGTGGCCACCACGTCCTTAGGCGCATTGCCTGCGCCGCCAATGCCAGTCGGATCCGTGGTGAAGATCCGCCAGGGCGAATGTGGAGTCTGGAGCGACTGGTCGGACCCGCAGACGGCGAAGGCGCTCACGGTTCCACCGCAAAAGCCCAAGATCTCAGCCAATGTGTTCAGCTGTCAGGATGCCCTTCAAGTGGAAAATATTTTTCCACTGATCGGCGAGCTCCGCGTGATGAGCAAGAACTACGGTGAACTGAATCGAGTGCCTCCAAGCGGAAATATTATGACCATCAGTGTCGCGCCCAGCTTTACTGTGCCCGATGACATCTGGATCGAACATCATGTCTGCGGCTTTGTCGCGCGGTCCGATGCGAAAGATGTGAAGCAGGGCACGGATGTCGTGCCGGGAACAATCAAAGGCCCTCTGTTCGATGGCGATACCAAGGTGTTGCTGACCCACGCAATTGCCGGGGCACGCATCGAGCTTTGGAATGAGTTGAATGGCGCAATGCTGGAAGCGGTCCGCGCACCCTTCGGTGACACGGGGTTTGTCAATTTCGAGTTTTCGGGCTTCGGCCCTCTGCAGGCGGGCTGGAAGATCTACGCGAGAACCTGGCATTGCGGACAATTCGTGCGCACTCAGCCAAGCGTGCCTGTGGTTTTCAAGGCGCCGGTTCTGTCGCAGCTCGATCCCAACGGCGTTACTGTCGGTCAAGCTGCACTTACATTGAAGCTGAAGGGAAGCGATTTTCGTTCAGGCGCACAAGTGCAATGGGCTGGTGTGCCTCGCACGACGACGTTCGTTTCAGCCAGCGAAATTCACGCGAATATATCTGCCGCCGATCTTGCCGCAGTAAAAACAGTTGCCGTGAAGGTTGTCAACCCGGACGGTCAGGCGACCGCACCGCTGAACTTTACCATTCTTGCCCCACCGCCACCGCCTCCTGTCGGCTTTGATGAGCTTGTGATTCAAAACTGCAACACCAGCTTCATTTCCGGCACATTCATCCATCGGCCGATCCATATCTATTTCCGCCGGACGGATTTAGGGCCGGGCGATCCATGGACTCCAATCAATGATTCGCCGCACGACGC
Organism: Bacteroidota bacterium; assembly: GCA_036386275.1. Classification (GTDB taxonomy): domain Bacteria; phylum Bacteroidota; class Ignavibacteria; order UBA10030; family UBA6906; genus Fen-1273. The sequence continues at coordinate 2,846 of DASVIU010000065.1, forward strand.
CGATTACAATTCAGCCGGCAGATGTCCAGCCGGGCCGAGTTCCGGTGCGCGGTTTGCACTGGATGACGGAGCGACTTATGAAGTAGTTTGCGTCGACCCCGATCTTCCGGGATGCATTGGTGGCGATCCAGATCAACTGGCATGCCGGCGATCACAGGTCTTCACGGTGCATGGCAAGGCTGGCGGGGGTGCGAAGACAGTGATTGTCAATTAGGGTCTCTGGACGGGCGAATTTCAAAATCGATGGCCTGTGCAGCGATTCGGGATTTTTCCTTGCGGGCATTGTCGTAAACAATCACCTGCATCACATACTCGCCTGGAGGAAGGGTCCTCAGCTGCAGGCGGCCATCGACAGCAACGAATTTTGTGGTTCCGCCCTCCACCGGTTTCAGCAGGGAGGCCGGGCGTTCGTAGACAATGAACCGTCAAAGGTTGTTTACCGGGCGAAAGACGGAAGCGGGGAAAAGGTCTTCGATGCCCTGGAATGGCTGGCCGCCATGTGTTCCCACATCCCGGACAGGGGGGCACATCGTTCGGTACTAAAGATTCTGCAACACTATCAGGACCAATAGTTCAAATGGTAATCATCACTCCAATTTTAGCCCGACCATTGTGTACTTGTAGGTGAATTTAGTGATGCTGAATCTTCCAATTCTGTCAGGGAAAATCCTCGTTTAATGACTGCCTTCAAGAAAGTATCTGCTATTTAGCTGAACAGGTAGTAGATTATTAGAAGGACAAAGAGATGGACCACAGAGATGACTACAAGTGTTCTGGAGATCGTGGTGAACCCGCCAACGGACAGGGGATGGGGTCGAAAAAGATTGCCACTGTTACCAAGGCAATCAGGGCCGTGACCGCCATTGTTGTTTTCGGTATTCCCCTGGTAACTGGAACAGTTACCCTGCTCGGTTATGGGATACATGAAGCATATAAGCGCATGACAAGTCGTTCATAGTCAACGGACGAGAGTGATACGACAAGGTGAATAATGGCTGAGTGGAGGTGGCCTAGCTTCGCAAGATCTGCAAGAGAAGGAAGCGTTGATACTGCTTCTTTTGTTCATCCAGTTCTTCGGGAGACAATTTCCGGCCATGCGGGAAGAGATTGTTGATATGGATATATCTCAGCGGGTTTACCCGCTCCAGCAGGGAGAGATAGCTGCATAGTTTC
>DASVIU010000066.1:0-6060 GCA_036386275.1 Bacteroidota bacterium
CAACAAATCACACAGCGTCGCCTACTCCATCATCGCCTACCAGACGGCATATCTCAAAGCTCACTACCCTGCGGAGTTCATGGCGGCGACGCTCTCGTCGGAAATCGGGAGCACGGAGAAGATTGTGAAGCTCATCGACGACTGCAGGAAAATGGGGATCGAAGTCCTCCCTCCGGACGTTAACGAGAGCGGCCTCGATTTCAAGGTGGTGGACGGCAGGATCCGGTTCGGGCTGTGCGCCATCAAGAATGTGGGGGAGAGCGCGATCGACACGGTTATCAAGGCGCGGGGCGAGAAGGGATCATTCGAAAACCTCTTCGACTTCTGCAGCGACGTCGACCTCCGGCTCGTCAACAAGAAATGCCTGGAGAGCCTCGTGCAGGCGGGGGCATTCGACTCGATGGGAGCCCACCGGGCCCAGTACATGGAGAACCTCGAGCGGGCGGCGGCCTTCGGGCAGGCCTGCCAGGCAAGGGAACTCGACGGCCAGTCGAGCCTGTTTGACACCGGAGGAGGGGCCGGGAGAGCACAGGTGCAATTCCCGTCGATGACGGCGGCTCCCCCCTGGCCGGAATCGGAGAAACTAGCGCGCGAAAAATCCGTGCTCGGTTTCTTTGTGTCCGGTCACCCGCTCCTCAGGTACGAGCAGGAGATCAAGGAGTTTGCAAACGTCAGGCTGGGAGACATCTCGGGGCTCCGCAACAACAGCACGGTGCGCGCCTGCGGGATCGTCACGTCCGTCAAGAAAAAGATCGATAAGCGGAACAACACGATGGCGTTTATCGGGCTCGAGGATTTCACCGGCAAAGGCGAGTGCATCGTCTTCTCGGACCCGTACGCCAAATACCAGTCGATTCTCCAGCCGGATGCGATGGTCATGGTCATCGGTAAGGGCGAAGCGAACGGCGACATGCTGAAGATCATCGTCAACGAGGTTCACCCCATGGACAAGGTCCGCGAGAAGTTCACGACGGGGATCATACTCTCGATCGACCTGGACGACATCAAGGAGAACACCATCGTCCGGCTCCGGGAGGTGATGGAGGAGCACAAGGGGAATTGCCCGTGCTATTTCAGCGTGAGAAACGCCCATTCGACAACGATGTTTCAGACCCGGCGGTTCAGCGTGGACGCTTCGGGGAGGTTCGTCGAGGAAGTCCGGCAGATGCTCGGGCCTCACAGTATCCGGTTTACAAGCCAGTAGGGCAGAACCTATCCCACAATTACCTGCCGGCGGCCGGACGGCCTCAGGCACAAGGAAGGAGCCGTAATGAAGCCGATTGAAATTACCGATGCAAATTTTCAGAAAGAGGTGCTCGAGTCGACCGTCCCGGTCCTCGTTGATTTCTGGGCTGTCTGGTGCGGGCCATGTAAAATGATTGCACCGGTGGTGGAGGAAATAGCCAGCGAGTACGACGGTAAACTCAAGGTGGGGAAGGTGGACGTCGACAACAATCCGGAGGTGCCTCTCAAATTCGGCATCCGGAGCATTCCGACGCTGATGATATTCAAGGGGGGAAAAGTGGTGGAGCAGATCATCGGTGCGGTGCCGAAGCGCAATCTCCTCGACAAAGTCACGCCGCACCTCGTTGCCGGCTGAAACTCCCCCGGCGCTCCATGGAACGGAAGGCCCTGACGACCCGGATCGTCAGGGCTTTTTCGTTCGCCTCTTCTTCGTCTGAAGGCGCCGGCGGGCGGGACCCGAAACACGGACGGACCGGCGGAGGGCGGATCCGCCAGGAGGGACCGCCGGTCCGGCTGAAACTCCGGCCTTCGCGATGAACACCTGTCCGTGCGAGACCTGAATGTAGCTGAACTTCGAGGCCCGGGCAGGGGGGGTACCCCATGCCGGGTGCGTGATGTCGTCCATCCCCGCTTCATCCACCAGTTGTTTCACGAAACCCACGAGTCCGTACATATGACTCCGGAATCTCATCCTGACGAGCCTGTTCATCACAGCATGGACGACTCTCTTCAGCGCCGGCCGGCGGACAACTGAAGGCCGGGCAACCACCCTTTCGACAAAAGGGCGGAGCATGGAACGGAACGACGTGACCGACCGGGGAGGGACATATGCTCTCCCGTCCGGCGTCCCCCGCATGTACCCCGCACCCCAGTCCTCGATGACATACACTCCTCCCGGCTTCAGGTGATTGTCAAACAGGTGCCAGAAACTCAAAGCGGTGAACTCTCCAATGTGAGAACAATCGTCGATAATGATGTCAAAACCATCCGGTGCCGTTTCCCTGCGCACGCGGTCGAGTAGAGCGGTGTCCTGCTGCAGGCCCTGGTAGACGTGAATTCGTCCTGTCGGATCGTCAAGACGGACCGGCGATATGTCGATCCCCGCAATCGTTCCACTTCTGAAATAATCGCGCCACAGTTCAAGAGACCCCCCCTGGCTTATCCCGAGTTCGAGGAGATGGATCTTTTTTCCGGCAAGGGGTCCGAACTGCCGCTCGTAGTTGCGGAAGTAAACGTCAAATGACGGCTTGTCGGTGTTGTACGGGAGCGGGTTTATTGTTTTTCCCATAGTTCCTGGCAATTTATCGCGGGGTGAAAGTCTCAAGGAAACGGTCAGGGGAACCGGGAGTCCCCCCTTGAGCGAGAGCGTCGACGGAGGCGACGTCCTGGTTCCGCCAGGAGGCGATCTGATCAACGATCATGCCACGCACCCTGTCCCTCAGTCCGGCCACATCTTCTGAGGAGAGCCCCTGCGTCTCCACCGGGGGGAGGACGCGGAGGAGGATCTCCAGGGGGGGACCGAATTTCCAGCTCCGTTTCGGGAGACAATCCCTGGTCCCCTCGATGGCGACCGGGAGAACCGGGACCCCCGCCTTGATTGCCAGATGGAACGCCCCCTCGTTGAATTTCCAGACCCGCCCGTCCGGTGAACGGGTTCCCTCGGGGAAGAACATCACCGAGCATTTGAGGTGAAGACAGCGGTTCGCGGCGAGAAGCATTCGCGCTCCACTCCGTCTGTCGGAGCGGTCCACGGGAATGTCACCTGCCAGCCTCATCATCCACCCGACGAAGGGGATCCTGAAGAGTTCGGCCTTTCCGATCCATTTCATTTCCCAGGGGAGATGGGATATGATCGGGATATCCGCCAGCGACTGGTGGTTGCTTACCACGACGTACGGGCGGCGCGGGTTCTCGATCTTTTCCCCGTCTCGGTGAACGCGCCAGGAGGGGTTGACCTTCACCATCGCGACGCCCAGCCGTCTGAACCACCTGCCGGTCGTGTACCGGGCGGGGTCCGGATCGAGGAGGCGGATGAGGGCAAGGAGCGGAAGCCAGACCACGACGAGTCCGGCGACGGCCCCCCAGACCCAGAGCGATCGAAGCGTTGAGGTCATCACGCAACAAATGTACCCAATTCCCGCCGCTTTTCCCACAACAGGAGCAGCACCTTTACCAAGACCGGCGACAACACATTTAAGATCACCGGCGAGAAAGTGAAGATCGACATTTCCTTTGAAGGGCAGAAGCAATAGTCACACCCCGGGGTCTGCGCGTTGGATTTCACTCTGCTGCTCCATATATTGCGGCGTCTCACAATACAGGAGGATGAATGCCCCGGTCAGTGCAATCCGCCCCGCTGCTGCTGGCAGCGCTGATGCTCATGGCGGGCATCGGCGCTTCCGGCACTTTTGCGCAACAGCAGCAGCCACGAAAGCATTTCGGAGCCCCGGGCACACTCGAGCTCGGAGGAAGCATGACGTTCACCGCCTCGCAGCCGGTCATTGCCGGCGCGACGGGAAGCTGGGTCTACGATTTATCCCTGCTCCCGTACGCGGGGTATTTCATCATCGAGGGACTCGAGCTGGGCATCAATCCCGCGGGGGTCAACGTACGCAGCTCCGGGGACACCACCGCCGTGCAGCTCAGGATCCTCTTCGCACCGGCGTACAATTTTCACACGGCAACGATGGTGACGCCGTTCGTCGAGGGACTGGCGGGGGTCACGTCAGCGTCGCTGATACGCTCGGGATCGACAACGAGTATTTCGGGGTTCACATTCGGCGGGAGAGCAGGCATCAAGGCCGCTCTCCTCGAGAAGGGGATGCTCAACATCGCCATCCAGTTCCTGCGGATCACGCTCAACCCCTCCGGGGCAGGCTCCAGGAACGGCTCGAACGAGCTCTCGGTCTCCGCAGGCTGGACGATATGGCTGTAGCGGGGTTCCCTAGCGCCGGGGACCTGCGTTGCGTATTTCGGGCGGGCAGGCGGCTTCGAACTTCTTGAAGTTCTCGATGAATCTTGACGCGAGCTCCCGGTAGCGCTGCATGTACGCGGTTTTGTCCGGCCACGAATCTCCGGGGTTCAGCACATGTGAGGGGACATCGTCGCACGACTGGGGGACGGAAAACCCGAAGATTGGATCCGTGACGAACTTCACATCCAGAAGCCTCGCCCCCAGTGCAGCATTGAGGAGCGCTCTCGTGTACCGTATGCTGATACGCTTGCCGATGCCGTACGGCCCGCCGATCCATCCAGTGTTGACGAGCCAGCAGTGGACATCGTACTTCACTATCTTCCGCTTCAGCAGGTGCGCGTAGAATGACGGGTGGTGGACCATGAAGGGCGCGCCGAAGCACGTGCTGAATGTCATCTCCGGCTCCTTTCCCAGTCCGACTTCCGTCCCCGCGATCTTCGAAGTATACCCCGAAATGAACTGGTACAACGCCTGGTCAGGAGTCAGTTTTGCGATGGGAGGCATGACACCCGAAGCGTCGCATGTGAGCAGAATGATGTTTTTAGGGTGTCCCCCCATTTTCTCCGGAACCGCGTTGGCGATGTAATCGAGCGGATACGACGCGCGCGTGTTCTCGGTGATGGACTCGTCGTCCAGGTCGATGATCCGGGTCACCGGGTCAAACGCCACATTCTCGAGTATCGTTCCGAACTTCCTTGTGCACGCATAGATCTGCGGTTCTGCAGCGGCCGAAAGCTGTATCACCTTTGCGTAGCAGCCCCCCTCGAAATTGAAGACCCCTTCGTCGCTCCACCCGTGCTCGTCGTCGCCGATCAGGCGCCTCTGCGGGTCCGCGGAAAGGGTCGTCTTCCCCGTTCCGGACAGCCCGAAGAAAATTGCCGAGTCCCCGCCGCTCCCGATGTTGGCCGAGCAGTGCATGGGCATGACGCCGTTAAGAGGCAGGAGGTAGTTCAGTATCGTGAAGACCGATTTCTTGATCTCCCCGGCATAGGCGGTATTCCCGATGATGCACATCCTGGCCGCAAAATTCAGGACGATGAATGTGTTCGAGGGCGTCCCGTCGATCTGGGGTATTCCCTTGAACGAGGGGACGCACAGGATTGTAAAATCGGGTATGTGACGGCGGTACTCCTCCCGCGTCTCCGGCAGGATGAACATGTTCCTGGCGAAATGGCTGTGCCACGCCAGCTCCGTGACAATACGGATCGGCATCCGGTAGGCCGGATCGGCGCCGGCGTAACAGTCCTGCACGAACACGTCCCGCCCCTGGAGGAACCCCTGTAACCTGTTGTAAAGATCGTTAAACTTTTCGGTGCTGAACGGGCGGTTGTATTCTCCCCACCAGATGTGTCCTTCGGTGCTCGGTTCCCGCACGACGAACTTGTCGGTGGCGGAGCGCGCGGTGTGTTTCCCCGTGTTCGCCACGATCGGTCCCATGCGCGTGATGCGCGCTTCCCGGCGGAATGCGATTTCCTCGTAGAGTGCCTCGGTCGGCAGATTCCAGTAGGCGAGGTGAAGGTTGGAGAGCCCGTGGTTATCGAGCCCGTAGTCGCTCTTGAGCGCCTGCGCTTCCCCCTGTGCGGGGGTCCTGATATCCAGTATGTTGTTCATAGCCAGTCCCGCACTAATTTACGTTCGCCGATGTAGATCTCTCTGGGCGAGTTGGGATCGAGCGCCCATTTGATCCTTTCGATCCCCTGCTTCACATCCTTGATCGTCGTCGCGTAGCTCAGGCGCAGGTGTCCTTCCATCCCGAATTCCTTCCCGGGAACTGTGACGACAAGTGCCCGCGACAGGAGCATCTTCGAGAGCTCGACGGAATTATTGCTGTAGGCTCTGAA